>JACDDS010000015.1 GCA_013816805.1 Chitinophagales bacterium
CAATCAGGTTACAGAATTATCAACAATTTTGTATTTAATTAACAAAAGAAAAAGTAGCAAAAAGAAAAATAATAATTGCAAAGTGATTGAAAATATCACTTTGCAAATCTAAAGGTTGGTCTTGGCCAAGAAATAAGTATTGGCAGACCAACAACCTTTGAGCTGGACTAATATCGCTTTATGCTTCCTTGATATGTCTAATGAAATCCCATTCACTTTTATATAGAACATAAAATGATGCAGATGAAAAGCGATAATTTTCCGGATACGTTGCTAATTGCCAACGGTTGTTGAAAGGGTTATTCTACACCGCAGCGGTCACAAACAATTTTTCACCCGTGTTGGTGCTTCGGAGGTTTGCCGTTGCCGTGTCCCCTGACCGGCAACGAATAAGAGGTTCACCTGTAATGCTCAACCCGCTATTTTTACTTTACCATGCAATCCGGTAAGCTATATTTTTTCACCGCAACTATTCTCCACTGGAAACCTCTGCTTGCCCATGAAGAATGTATGCAGATCATCGGAGATGAATGGAAACGACTGGTTATGCTGCGCAGAATCAGCATCTATGCCTTCATCATTATGCCCAATCATTATCACATCATCTGGTCCGTGGAAGAGCCGTATCATCCTGATAATATTCAAAGAGATTTTCACAAGTGGACTGCAAAAAAACTCATCAAATGGATGACAAGATATCAGCCGCACCTTCTGAAAGATTTCACAGTAAATGCCGCAGATCGTGCCATTCAGATATGGGAACGAAATCCTCTGCCGATTGAATTGTACAGTCAAGAAGTAATATGGCAAAAGCTGGAATATATTCACAATAATCCTTGTCGCGATAAGTGGCAATTGGCTGAATTGCCTGAATTGTATCATTACTCTTCTGCACAATATTATTTACTGAACAAAGATGAGTGGGGATTTATTACGCATATACAACAAGCTTAGTAAGCTTGCGCTTCTGTTGCCGGTCAGGGGACACGGCTACGGCTCGCGCATAAGAGGCGACAATGCACTAACAATGGTAAAAATAACCCTTGTCGCGGTAAGTGGCAATTGGCTGAATTGCCTGAATTGTATCATTACTCTTCTGCACAATATTATTTGCTGAACAAAGATCAGTGGGGATTTATTACGCATATACAACAAGCTTAGTTTAGCTTGCGCTTCTGTTGCCGGTCAGGGGACATGGCCACGGCTTACGCATAAGAGGGGACAATGCACCAACCATGGTAAAAAGTTAACTTTGATTTATGGCAAAAAACCGCTCCACTGCGATAAATACAAACCCTGAAATCCTAAACGGCACTCCTGTTTTTATGGGTACCCGAGTGCCCATAAAAAACCTTTTTGATTTTTTAGAAGCCGGCCGAACCATTGAATTTTTTATTCAACAATTTCCTTCGGTAAAAAAGTCACAGGTTATTACCGTGCTTACTTTAGCAGAACATCTGATTGTTACCCCAAATGAAGATTCTTCTCGACGAGTGCCTGCCTAAAGATCTGAAAAAAGAATTTCCGGATCATGAAATTAAAACAGTGAAAGAAATGAAATGGCAGGGAGAAAAAATGGAGAACTTCTTTTACTGCTTTCAAAAAACCGCTTTGATATATTCATTACCATAGATACAAACCTGGTTTATCAGCAAAACCTGAAAAGATATTCGATTATTATTGCTGTAATCGAGGTTACCACCACCGATATTGAAACTTTAATTCCCATCGCAAAAAAGATGAATAAAAGAATTAAGAGTTTACAGCATGGAAGAATTTATCGCTTTTAGGACCAGCATTTATTTATTAGCCTTATGCTCTTTATTTAAACCAATCCCTCTTTCAGCAGGTCGTGAACGTGCACCATGCCGGCATATTTTTTCTTATCCATAACAATCACCTGTGTTATCTTATTTTTACGCATCATCTCCAGCGCGTCTACAGCCAGCTCATCTTTTGAGATAGTCCTGGGGTGTTTCCCCATAATATCCTTTGCCCTAAGCTCCTGGATAGAACCGTTTTTTTCCATCATCCTTCTGATGTCGCCATCGGTGATAATGCCGCTCACCTCGTTCTTCTTATTTAACACTGCGGTGGCACCCAACCGGTTGGAGGTGATTTCCACTATTACCTTATGGAAGGAATCTTCTTCCTGTACCAATGGCCGCGGATGCCGTGCATAAAGATCACTGACCCTTAAATAGAGCTTCTTGCCCAAAGAACCACCCGGATGGAATTTGGCGAAATCTTCCGGTGAGAATCCCCGCAGCTTTAAGAGACAAACCGCCAGGGCATCTCCCATGGCCATCTGTGCAGTGGTGCTTGACGTAGGGGCGAGGTTATTGGGACAAGCCTCCTGGGAAACGGTGGTATTTAACACAAGATCAGCGTGGCTGGCAAGGAAGCTGTTCATGTTTCCTACCATTCCTACCAGTAAATTGCCGTTATGCTTCACTAACGGCACCAGCACCTTGATCTCAGGGCTTTCCCCGCTTTTGGAAATGCAGATCATGATGTCATTTTCCTGCGCCATTCCCAAATCGCCATGAATGGCGTCGGCAGCATGCATGAACATAGACGGGGTACCGGTGGAATTAAAGGTGGAGACAATCTTACTGGCAATAATGGCACTCTTCCCGATGCCGCTGACGACGACCCTGCCTTTCGATTTTAAAATTTCCTGAACAATCTTTACAAAGTCCTCATTAAGCAAGCTTTTAAGTCCTGATATAGCGTTTGACTCAATAGTAAGTGTTTCACCGGCTATATCAATAATGTGTTTTGAAGAGAACTTCAAAGATTTATGAACGAAATTTAAGTTACAATTTTTGTAAAAGTATTAAAATTCCTATTTTTAGATGCTAGGTTGTAAATCAAAGCATAAACGGATAATAACAATTCCTGTTTTATATTTGTTTCCCTATCTTCTGATCCCGAACCCACGCTATCTACTTCTTGCAGATGCCAAAACCAGTCGGGACCAAAAATGAGATGATAAATTTTTCATACTACCTACAATAAATAAGGAATGGCAAAGCGTGCAATCACTGATGAGGCTGTAAAAGAGAAGCCGGTCAAGGTTAAAAGTGTAACAATTAAAAAAGAAGCGGTAACTGTTTCAGCCCAAAAAAGACTTGCTGAAAAATCTATTGCTAAAAACGGCAGTGGAAAGACTTCGTCCTCCTCGTCAAATCTTCGCGAAGCGCTGAATGAATACTTCGGATTCGAAAATTTTAAGGATGAGCAGGAAATGATTATCCGAAGTGTGATGCAGGGTGAAGATACTTTTGTGATTATGCCGACGGGTGGTGGTAAATCCCTTTGTTACCAGCTGCCTGCCATATTGCTCCCGGGCACTGCCGTAATCATTTCGCCCCTGATCGCTCTGATGAAAAACCAGGTAGACCAGATACGGGGATACAGCAGCAAAGACACCATTGCGCATTTCCTGAACTCTTCGCTCACCAAGGCCCAGCAAAAGGAGGTTAAAAAAGATCTGATGAGCGGTGAGACGAAGATGCTTTATGTGGCTCCCGAAACACTGACCAAAGAGGAAAACATACAATTTTTAAGCGAGCTCGAAATTTCTTTTGTGGCAGTAGACGAGGCTCACTGCATATCTGAATGGGGCCATGATTTCAGGCCGGAGTACCGGAAGATCAGGACCATGGTGGAAAGCATGGGTACGCGCATTCCGGTGATGGCATTAACTGCAACCGCCACTCCAAAAGTGCAGCTTGATATTTTAAAGAACCTGGATATGAAGGAGCCGAATGTCTTTATCAGCTCTTTCAACCGCCCAAACTTGTACTATGAGGTGCGCCCGAAAGGAAATAAGGAGACTACGCTAAAGCAGATCACAAAATTTGTGAAAGGCATGCCGGGCAAGTCCGGAATTATTTATGTGCTCAGCAGAAAATCCACGGAAGAAATTGCAGAATTTTTATGTGCGAACGGAATCCGGGCCGGCGCCTATCACGCCGGGCTTGATGCCACTACCCGCTCACAGAGGCAGGACCAGTTCCTGATGGAGGATATAGAAGTGATTGTGGCCACTATAGCTTTTGGGATGGGGATCGATAAGCCTGATGTTCGGTTTGTGATACATTATAACATTCCGAAATCACTGGAAAACTATTACCAGGAAACCGGTCGTGCAGGCCGTGACGGGCTTGAAGGCAAGTGCATTGCCTTTTATAACTACAGCGATATTCTGAAGCTTGAAAAGTTCATGCGCGATAAGTCGCAGAGCGAACGCGAGATGGGCGGACATTTACTGATGGAAACGGTTGCTTACGCAGAAACCTCTGTATGCCGCCGCAGGTTCCTTTTGCATTATTTTGGAGAAAAGTATGGGATTGAAAACTGTGAAAAATGCGATAACTGCCTTAACCCGAAAGAGCAGACCGAAGGGGAAGAATACATTAAGCTGTTGCTTGAAACGGTGGATGCCATCCATGAAAGCTTCGGTATTAATTATGTAATAGATATTCTCTGCGGAAATAAGCATAACCAAGTTACCATGTTCCGCCATGACGATCTTGAAGTATTTGGCGCTGGCAAAGACCATGATGACCATTTCTGGAATTCGGTTTTACGGCAGGCATTGCTGCACAACCTGATTATTAAGGACATCGAAAATTACGGAGTTATCAAGATCAGTGAGAAAGGCAGGAAATTCCTGCAGAAGCCGCACTCTATTATGATTTCGATTAACCATGATTTTGATAACCTTGATGAGGTTGCAGAACCGGAAGGTGGAACAAGTGCTCTGGATCCTATGCTGCTTAACATGCTGAAGGATTTGAGGAAACAGGTTGCCAAAGAAAAAAACCTGCCGCCCTTTGTGCTCTTCCAGGATCCTTCGCTGGAAGAGATGGCCACCTTGTACCCGTGCACCATCGATGAGCTCTCCCACGTAATGGGGGTAAGCAAGGGCAAAGCATTGAAGTATGGTAAGCCGTTTATTGAGATGATAGCGGAATATGTAGAAGAAAATGAGATAGAAAAACCTTCCGAAATGCTGGTGAAATCAATAGCTAATAAATCGGGTGTGAAGGTCTATATTATTCAGAATGTAGATAAGAAAGTCCCAATGGAAGCTATTGCCCACGGAAAGGGGATGAAGATGGATAAGCTGCTCGAAGAGATGGAATCAATCGTTTCATCAGGAACCAGGTTGAATCTTAATTACTATATAAATGATATTATTGAAGAGGACCGTCAGCAGGAGGTCTATGATTATTTCCGCACGGCGCACAGCGATTCACTTGAACATGCGATTAATGAATTAGGTAAAGACAACTATTCCATGGAAGAAATTCAATTGATGAGGATAAAATTTATGAGTGAAATGGCGCATTGACGGGATTATTTATCAATGGATGTAGTGATAGCAATCGATTATATTCACGTATAGCACACACCTTTCGCTTTCCTTAAGCCTGACTGTTTTTACAGGTTATCGCAGGTTTTATAATTTCTTTTATAGCTACCATAAAGTTTTACAATTTTCCGCATCCAACCATGCCGGTTTTCCGCAATATTTTTTATTCTTTTCCCTTCCAGCTTGTACTACTGCACTTGCGGAGGTACCTGTTCATGCTGGCTCCCTGGCTGTTATTAATCCTGATGGTAACCGATAATTTCGGCCATCTCTATGGATTTCATTATCTTTTCCTGGATCCTGAATATTTAGGTAAGGTAAACTGGTTAAGCTTCTTTATTGTCGGGCTTTCTTTGGGCGGCTTTATTTTCGTGTGGAACATTACCAGCTATATTCTCAATAGTTTTCGCTTTCCATTTCTGGCCACCTTTGAACGGCCCTTTCTTCGCTATTCACTTAACAATGCCTTTTTTCCACTGGTTTTTTTAATCATCTATTTTACAGTTATTACAAAGTTTCAATATTACGCAGAGCTGAAATCTTTTTGGGAGGTGGTAAGCTATCAGCTTGCCCTTCTCCTGGGAATGATGGCATGGCCCCTGATGACCTTCAACCGCTCTCTAAATATAAAAATTGAAACTTTTATTGAGCGCACTGCAAGACATCAGCTCCACATCCGTAAAAAAAAGCACTTAATAAATGCTTCCGTAATGACATCACCGGTAATAAAAAGGTTAACGCCTGAATTGCGTGTAGACTACCTGCTAATTCATCCCTTTAGGGTTCGTCCTGTACGGCAGGTGCTGCACTATGAGCAGGAGGTACTATTACGGGTCTTTCGCCTTCACCATAAGAATGCACTGTATTTTGAGCTGATCGCATTCTCACTGTTAGTGGTTCTTGCTTTATTTATGGAGGTGCCCTTCTTCCAAATACCTTCAGCAGCGAGCATGCTCCTGATGATCTCTATATTGCTGGCGCCTTTTGGCGCACTTTCTTACTGGCTAAGATCCTGGGCGATATCAGCTTTTATCGTATTGCTGATACTATTAAATCTGCTTGTAAAATATAATTTTCTCAATCACCGGAGTGAAGCTTATGGCTTGAATTATCACAATCCGGTAGCATATACTTTAAAAAATATTGAAAGCGCCGTAACTCAAATAACCATTGATCATGATAAGGCAATGGGTTTACAGATGCTGGAAAACTGGAAAAAGAAAGTCGCTGATTACCACAACCCTTTACAAAAGCCACCGCTGATTATTGTGAATGCCAGTGGTGGAGGATTGAAGGCTTCGCTGTGGTCATTCCGGTTAATGCAACTGGCGGACAGCGTGACAGCAGGTCGTTTTTTTGAACATTGTGTTTTTATAAGTGGCGCCTCGGGAGGCATGATCGGTGAGGCATATTACCGCGAGCTTTACCTCGATAAAAAACTGGGAGATTCAATTAACCTGCAAAACCCGCGGTACACTGCTAATGTTTCAAAAGATATTTTAAATGCAGTTTCTCTTACGTATGTGGTAAACGATCTGATGTTCCCGTTCCAGCATTTTACATTGGGGAATAACAGGTATCATAAAGACCGTGGGTATATGTTTGAAAAGCGATGGAATGAAAACCTGGGTTACATCATGAATAAATCCCTGGCAGATTATTCAAATTATGAATCGAATGCCACCGTGCCCATGATTCTTTTTTCTCCCACTATAATTGATGACGGACGAAGGCTGTTATTGTCGGGCATGCCGGTTTCATACCTTACTCAGCCATCAAAACGAATGCTTTCAGGGAATCCAAATGAGATGAAAGTAGATGCCATTGATATCCATTCTTTTTTTAAGGAACAAAACGGATCCCATCTCTTATTTACTTCTGCAGTGAGAATGAATTCTACCTTTCCCTATATCCTGCCCAATGTTTATTTGCCTACCAACCCTCCCGTGCAATGTATGGATGCCGGCATGAGAGATAACTACGGAGTAGAACCGGGCCTCCGCTTTTTATACACTTTTAAAGACTGGATCAATACCAATTGCTCCCGCGTAATAATTATTCAGGCACGCGGTGATTATGAAAAAAATTATGAACCGCGCGTTACCATCCACCCATCATTACTGCAGCAAATTTTAGATCCTTTTACAAGCTTATACTCCACCTGGAGTGACTATCACGACTTCCACAGTGATGATGTGATCAATATGATTGATAGCTGGCTAAAGGTGAATCTTAACGTCCTTTCCTTTGAATATGTGCCTGCAGAAAAAGATCAGATTGCTTCCATGAGCCTGCATCTTACTACAAGGGAAAAATTAAATATTCTGCAAACGATGAATAACAAGAAAAATAAAGAGCAGATGAACAGGCTACTAATTTTACTTTCTCACTGAAATAAAAGCACTGAGACAGCAGTTTTTACTTGTTGAATTTCAATTTAGTCTTACTGGCTCAGGCTCATTAGTTGCTCCATGTACACTTTCATAAAAAGGACGGTGCTTTCTTTTTTGTATCCTGTTATTAAGTTGTGCTTCCTTTGAAAGTGAGTTTAAAATGATCAGTCCTACCAGGTAAAAAGGGATACATGGTATTTTAAAACGCACCAGGGCGCCAAAATTATAGGATGTAAAACCCACCGCAAAAGCAAAGCATAAAGAGAAAAATAAACAGAAAAAAAGTGTTGGATTTTTGAGGGAGAATTGCACTAAATTTTTTATCCCGCTTTTCGACAGCACGTAAACGGTAAACAATAATATAAAAGCACTTTCCAGGGCTGCGGCTAAAATTACCAGGCTGTGTGCTTCCCACAAATAAGGCCTGAAGAGCGTAACATTAATAGCCAGGGGAACTTTGCTTATAACGTTTGTCCATGTTCCTGTCATAGTACCGAGGCTGTACCCCGACTCATTCTGAGTTTGGGCAAGATACCCGTGCCACAGCTGAAAATCACTGGCAGTTTTCATTAGATTTTCTATCGAAAATTTTGAAAACTGGTTTCCTAAATTTATGATAAGTGCATATCCTGATAGCAGGGTGATAGCAATTACAAAAGGCCCGCTTACAATCTTTAAAAAAGAACTTTTAATAATATTTCTGTAAGTAAGAAATATCCAAAACAACAATGCAGGAAGAAAACTGATAATAATATACGGCTTGATGATAATAGAAATATATGCAAGTACCAGAAGCACAAAAGAGTTGATGATCAGGTTTTTTTTCCGGAAAAAAATCTGGTAGGAGCACCGGGTGATCCAGCCTAAGCATCCAAACGTTACTGAATCTTTTAAAATGCCGGAGCCCCAGAAGAAGACCGAGGGCACAAATAAAATAGCCCATGCAAAGGCAACATATTTTTTAGGATATATGTTGACAAAAGTCAGATATAAAGCCCATACGCCGGTATAGGATAGAACCGCAATCATCATGGACATTACCGGATACGAGTGGAAACTGAATATGCTGATGATACCATAAACTTTATCGGTCATCCAGCCGGAAGGGTCACGAAAAAATGTTGCAGCATGGGTGTAGTTATACAGCGAAAAAGTAGTTGCATTAGCAGGTAAAAAAAGAAATTGGAAAAAGGTGAACACAGAATTATTGAGGGCTATATTAAAAATTCCTGCATCTGAATAATAATAGATCGTATCTCCCCCAGGGTAATAAAAACCATAGACGAGGCCCATGGCAATACCTCCCAAAATCTTTACCAGGAGTCCCGGAATAAAAAACTTTTTAAGAGGGGAATCACGAAGGTTTATATTCCGGATTAAAAATGCTGCAATCAAAATGGTGATAAAATATATCGGGACCAATATATAATCAGAATGGAAGAAGAGCTGTACCCCAATATCTTTTTTCATGACCTTTTTAAACCTATACTTTTAATATTTATTGATTCCTGGCGTTGTTTTATATTTTTATTAAGCGCTCAGCAGCTGATTCCAGCGTATGATCTTCTTTCGCGAAACAAAACCGCAGCATTTTATTATCTAAGCTATTGTGGTAAAAAGCGGAGACAGGGATAGAAGCTACTCCGTGCTCTTTTGTAATCCGGATGGCAAAATCTGTATCTTTTTCCATTGTAATTTCTTTATAGCTGAGCATTTGAAAATAGCTCCCGTCGGCAGGCTTAGCTATAAACCGGGATTCTTTGATCAGCTTTAAAAAATAATCCCGTTTTCCCTGGTAAAAGTCCCTAAGACCTGAATAATAGGATTGCTCTTTTAACATTTCTGCAAAAGCATATTGGTAAGGAGTGTTAGCCGAAAAAACAATGAACTGATGGGCTTTACGGAATTCACGCATTAGTTCAGCCGGAGCGAGGCAGTACCCCATTTTCCATCCAGTATTATGGTAGGTTTTTCCAAAAGAAAAAATTACAAAGCTCCGTTCTGCAAGTAAAGGATATCGAAGAACACTCTGATGGGCATGATCATCAAAAATAATATGCTCATAGACCTCATCGCTTAAAATAATAATATCGGAATTAGAAGTAAGCCTCTGCAATTCCTCCATGTCATTTTTGCTCATCACCATTCCTGAAGGATTATGAGGCGTATTGATAATAATCATCCGGGTCCGGTCACTTATACATTTTCTCACTTCATGCCAGTTAATAGAATAATCGGGCGATGTTAGCTCTATGTACACCGGTATACCCAGGTTAAGCTCAACAGCAGGGGCATAACAATCGTAGGCGGGTTCAAATATTATTACTTCATCTCCTTCGTGAACTACGGCTGTTATGGCCGCGTAAATTGCTTCTGTACCTCCGGAGGTGATGGTGATCTCTGTTTCAGGACTATACTTTGCCTGGTAAAGTAACTCTGCCTTTTCTGCTATTGCTTCGCGTAACGATAAAATTCCGGGCATGGGCGCATACTGATTCATTCCCTTTCTCATATAATATTCCACCAGGGAAATCAATCTTTCATCACAAAGAAAATCCGGAAACCCCTGGGATAAATTAATAGCACCACATTCATTGGCCAGTGTTGACATGATGGTGAAGATGGTAGTCCCTCTTCCGGGTAATTTAGATTTTATCGGCGTACGAAAGGCAGGCATAAGTTTTTAAAAATAAAAAAAATCGGCTGCTTATGAGAGAATGCTAAACCTTAATCTTACTGAATACGATAGATATGGATAATTTAAACTGGTTTATTGCAGTGTCTTAGCTTTATCAATTCCATTTTTTCCTGTGCCTTGAATTTCATTTATTTGCTATGTGGGGCGACCGTATTACGTTAAGGCGATATGAGCTATGAGTTTTCTTCTTCTCTTTTTTATATTCTATAAATGTCATGGTGCTCAGCCTGATGCAGATACTACTGAGCATACGTTAGTTATTTCTCATGACAGATGGGACGGTCTGTTAAGAAAATATGTTTCTGCATCCGGTACTGTTAATTATAAGGATCTGCTGCGCGAAAAACCAAAGCTTGACAGCTATTTAAAGGAGTTAAGTGAAACACCCGCTTCAGAGGCATGGACGCGAAATGAACAGATAGCCTATTGGATAAATGCTTATAATGCTTTTACGGTTGATCTTATCCTTAGGAATTACCCGGTAAAAAGCATACGTGATCTTAATTCAGGTAAGCCGTGGGACGATCCCTTTATTCACCTTAATGGTAAAACATATACACTGAATGCTATTGAGAATATCCTTCGTGAAAAGTTTTCGGATCCAAGGATTCATTTTGCTATCAATTGTGCATCGAGGTCCTGTCCTAAATTGATGAATGCAGCATTTAATTCCGGTTCATTAGAGCAACAGTTAACGAAGCTGACGGTTGAATTTATAAATGATCCAATTAAAAATAAGATTGCGGCCGGGAAAATAGAAGTATCTCCTATTTTCAACTGGTACAAAAATGATTTTCTGAAGTACGGATCGCTGATTTATTTTATCAATAAATATTCAGCATCAAAAATTTCTCCTGACGCATCCATCATTTACCTGGATTATGATTGGAGCTTAAACGAATAATTGTTTTATGAAAAACAGTAGTTTACTAATTATTTTCATTAAAAATCCCGTAATCGGAAAGGTGAAAACCAGGCTTGCAAAAACGCTTGGTGATGAGAAGGCACTGGATATTTATATGCAACTGTTGCAGCATACCCAAAAGGTTACACGTAAGCTTTCTTTTGATAAAGCGGTTTTTTATTCAGATGCTATTGATAACAATGACATGTGGGATAATGGCAATTATCAAAAATATCTTCAGGAAGGGAGCGACCTGGGAAAGCGCATGGTAAATGCTTTTAAAATAGCGTTTAGCAAAGGATATCGTAAGGTGGTGATCATTGGAAGCGACTGCTTCGACATAACTTCCAAAATTATAAATGATGCATTCGAGGCATTACCCCAAAATAATTTTGTGATTGGTCCCTCACACGACGGTGGTTATTATTTATTCGGAATGAGCACACTGTACGCCTCTATTTTTAAAAACAAAAGATGGAGCTCTGATGAGGTATTGCACGATACGCTGGTGGATATCCGGAATATGAACGGCTCTTATAAATTATTAAAGGAACTGGTGGATATAGATACTGAAGATGATTTAATGACGGTGAAAAACCTTGCTTAAACCAAATCATAAATCCCTCTTTTGTAAAACGAACATGGCAATGGCGGTGAATAAAAGCAAATAGAATCCAGTCAGAATCACTCCATTTATATTTATTTGCTGCTGCAGCGTTCCTCCCATCAACTTCTCAAAAGGTGAGTTAATAAGTTTACGGATGATACTTAATGGCATATATAAAGCGATCTTTTCAGGAAGTTTATATACCATAATTGGTTCAATAACGTAAGTATAAAGCAGCAGGAGTCCAATGGTCAGAGCTGCCTTTTTAATGATAATAGCGAGCATCAGCGCAAAGGAGAGAAATCCTAATAATTGTAAAAAATAGGACAGGATAAAATGTGAATTTCCCCACATACTATTAAAGCTAACGTTGTTCGAATAACTATATCCTAAAATTAAAGCAAGCATTAAAAGGAGAATGGAGGACGTGGCGCTCAGCAATGCAACGGTAATTAATTTTGAAAAAAGAAATTCACTCCTCGTCAGGCCATCTACAATATTCTGCCGCAGGGTTCTGAACTCATATTCGTTGCAGACGGTAATGATTATTACAATGGCAGGAATCACCATAAAGAAACCGGCAATATAAGTCAGCCATTGCCAGATATCCGGAAAGCGGAAAATTCCGAATTTATCAAATTGAATATCTGAATCATTGTTTAGGGTAATGTTAAAAGAGTTAAGGCTGCTCAGCACAAATGCCATCAATAAAAAATAAAGAATTGTTAAAATCCAGAATGTGCGGTTATGCACTAATTTCCGGACTTCAATTTTCCAAAGGTTAGAGACCATCATTATTGCTTTGTAATTTCCAGGAAATAAGATTCCAGGGTTTTCTTTTTAAATGACAGGTAAGACAGACAAATTCCTTTTTCGAAAAAATCCTGATTAATTCTGCTTCCGGTGATCCCAGGTTCGGCCAGGGCGGCACTAAAAATTCCCTGTGAGGTTTTTGTGATATTTCTTAAATAGGAAAGATGGTGCATTGCTTCCACCAATTGCAGTTCATCATCAGCACAGAATTCAACACTGGCATTTTCATTTACCACTTCGTTTACCAGGCCTGATATCAACACTTCTCCCTGTTTCAGCACCGCTACGTGCGTACAAACCTTTTCCACTTCATCCAGCATGTGGCTTGCCAGAATTATTGTGGTCCCTTGCAATGCAATACTCCGTATCAGGTTCCGTACATCTGCAATACCCTGCGGGTCGAGACCATTGGTTGGCTCATCGAGTACCAGCACTTCCGGTTGGTTAAGCAAAGCAGATGCAATAGCAAGGCGTTGCTTCATCCCGAAAGAAAAATTTTTGAACAGGTCATTCCGCCGATTAGATAAACCAACTGTTTGCAATACACCATCGATCCCCGAGTAAGGGATATTCTTGATATCACAGCTGATTTTTAGATTATTAACAGCAGATAAATAGGGGTATATATTTGGTTGCTCCAGCAATGCTCCTATTCGCAACAGGGCTTCTTTAGAAAATGGCTTTTCAAACCATGTAAAGGAACCTGAAGAAGCGTGAATGACGCCAAGAATAATTCCTAAGGTGGTGGATTTTCCGCTGCCATTGGGTCCTAAAATTCCAAAAATATTGCCCGGTTCAATTGTAAGAGTTAAATCGTTAACCGCGTGTACGTGGTTGTAAAATTTGTGAAGACTGGAAATCTTTAAAACTGAGGGCATGCCGGAATTAATCCAGGCAAGGTCTGAAAAATATTTGAACTGCAATATGCTGCAATAAATATGATTTGAATCAATTGATATAGTTCATAAAAATAAAACCCGCAGATTTTAGACTGCAGGTTTTATTTTAACACTATAATTTATTCAACTATAAGTTTTTGACTTGTTAATCCTCTCGAAGAATTCATTTGAAGAATAAAATTACCTGATGACAGCGTTCCCGGTTCAATCTGCCACCTGTTCCAGCCCTGGTGGGCATTTAATTTTTGACTGAATACAGTTTGACCCAAAACGTTTGTGATTATAAGAGTGCATTTCTCATTTTGATTGGAGTTCCAATCTAGTGTAAACATTCCGTTATTAGGATTCGGATATAATTGCAGGAAATGATCAGCGGTGAGCAGTGCTGTTTTACCTGCAAGCTGGGAGGCATCGACAACGTGATAGATGGTTCCATCAAACGTGTTCGTGACAAATAATTCACCTCTGTAATTTACTCCCCAGGCTACGTAGGAATAATCGGCCAGGTTAAGTAAAACGGAATTTTCCCAGGTACTTCCATTTTTAAATAGCACTTTAAAATTTCCACTGCAATAATCATTATAGAAATATTTTCCGAACATATTTTGAAAGTTCGTTCCGCGATAAACGTATCCGCCAATAACCGAGCAATCACCATTGTCCTGATGAGGGTAATCATAAACCGGGAAAACGTAGTTTGACATGCTGCCACAACCGGTTAAATTGTAAGGATGGTTTCCTTCATAGCAACGCCAGCCATAGTTTTCACCACCATTACTCGGTGAGAGCTGCAGATCAACTTCTTCCCATGCATTCTGCCCTACATCACCAATCCAAAGGTCATTTGTTAATTGGTCAAAGCTAAAACGCCATGGGTTACGCATTCCAAGTGCCCATATCTCATCCTTATATCCTGATACACCTACAAAAGGGTTCGATGGCGGAATGCTGTAAGGATTTCCGGAGTGAACATCAATACGAAGCATTTTCCCCAATAACTCTTTTGGGTTTTGCGCATTATTCTGAAAATCTCCTTCGGGGCCGCCATCACCCAAGCCTATATATAAATAATTATCAGGACCAAACCTTAGACATCCACCATTGTGGTTTGGAGAGGGCTGATGAACTCCAAGAATTTTAAGCTCACTTTGTTTATCTGCTTTGTTCGGATTAGTATTGCTTACCTGAAACCGTGCAATACGTGTATCCTGGTTTTGATTAATATAGTTTACATAGAAATAGCCATTGTTCTTATAGTCAGGATCAAAAGCTAAACCAAGAAGCCCCTGCTCACTTCCAACTGAATAAACTTTATTGGTGATGTCGAGAAAAGGTTTAGCTCTTTTATTTCCTGCAGAATCACAGATCCAGATTTTTCCGCTTTGCTCAACAATAAACAACCGGCTGTCACCGCAATTTTCAATATCCAGGGCTCCTGAATATCCGCTTGAAAAAGGAACCAGCTGAAGCGTGGGTAATTGTGCACTACTCCATTTAGAAGTACACACTATTATTGAAAAGAAGAAAAGGAAACTAATAACCCGGCCATAAAGAAAACCTGTTAAATTTTTTTTTGAAAGTAATGTGTGCGTCATAGAAATAAATTTATAGGTTAAAAATTAATGATTGGTTAACCAATTTTACGCATAAATACCATGCAAAAAAAATAGTCTTTAGCTGTTCTTTTTCTGCAGTAGATACTCTTCATATTTGAATATCTGTTGAATAAGTAATCTTAAGGAAAACTAAATTATAACAATCCTGCGCTACCTGCCCTTGGAAATATCAAGGGTTACTAAGCTTTTTTTTCATTGACGCCTATATAAATTCGACCATCTTTAAAAGAATCTTCTTCATCCTTAACATACTTTTACATTTTACCAGAGGCAGTTAAATAATTTTGTCCACCAGATTATTATATAGCAGAAAACGATATGGAATTAACGGACCAGATTAAACAAGCAGCTGCATACATTCAGAATAAAAAAATTTCAGAACCACAAATTGGAATTATTCTTGGAACCGGAATTGGTAAGCTTGGTGATAAAATTCAGGCAGATGTAATAATTAACTACGAAGAGATACCTCACTTTCCCCTTTCTACTATTGAATTTCACAGTGGTAAATTAATCTATGGCAATCTTGGAGGAAAGAAGGTAATTGCACTGCAGGGTCGCTTCCATGCATATGAAGGTTATACCATGCAGCAAATCACGTTTCCTGTAAGGGTTTTGAAGCAGCTCGGAGTTCGGGAGTTGATCATTACCAATGCTGCAGGAAGTATGAATCCAGCTATGAAGAAAGGAGAATTGATGGTTATTGAGGATCATATAAACCTGCAGCCTGGAAATCCGCTTGCCGGTAAAAATTACAATGAATTAGGCTCCCGGTTTCCCGATATGAGCAAGCCATATAACCATTCGATGATTCAAAAATTATCAGACATTGCAGCTCACATGAACCTTACGCTCCATAAAGGTGTTTACGTGTCCGTGCAAGGTCCTAATCTCGAGACAAAAGCCGAATACCGTTATCTGAGAATGATTGGTGCAGACGTTGTTGGTATGTCAACTGTTCCTGAGGTGATCGTTGCAAATCACTCGTCTCTGCCTGTAGCAGCAATTTCTGTAATTACGGATGAGTGCGATCCGGAAAATCTAAAACCTGTTAGCATTGCGGATATCATTGAAACGGCTGGCAAAGCTGAAGTGTTTCTTACTTCATTAATCTATAAGTATATAGAAGAAGTGAACTTTTAAATGAATTATTATAACTAAGTCATATCAAAAATATATGAAGACCTATTACAACCCCGATGATCTTAAAAAATTTGGAAATATTTCCGAATTCGATAAACCGCTTGCGGATAAATTTTTCAGCTGGTATGGAGACGTCTTTGCTGAAGGTGCACTTACAGCCCGGGAAAAATCATTGATTGCCCTGGCCGTTTCACATGCCGTTCAATGCCCCTATTGCATCGATGCATACAGTGAAGACACGCTTGCAAAAGGATGTACCGAAGAGCAAATGATGGAAGCAGTTCATGTAGCAGCTGCCATCCGGGGTGGTGCTTCTCTCGTACATGCCACACAGATGATGAATAAGGCAAAAGAACTTTCCATGTAATTTTCTTTATAACCGCATTTCATCACAGCCTCATGAAGTCACTCCTTGCCCAGCACCATGAATTATCAAGTACTGCAAAGCAAATGCAGCTACTGGATGATGTAGTGCAGGCAGGTTTAATTCCTTCTTTTCAGGAAAAAATTAATGAGATAGGCCATTATCCATTACGGCCTGGCGCCATGGAGATTTTCCAGCTTAACATGGGTAAAATGTGCAACCAGACCTGTAAGCATTGCCATGTGGATGCAGGACCTGACCGCTCAGAAATAATGAGCAGAGAAACGATGGAACTGTGTTTGCAGGCGCTTGCTGAAACAAACATACCTATTGTTGACATTACCGGTGGTGCCCCTGAATTGAATTCTGACTTTCGCTGGTTTGTTGAAGAGTGCCGGAAGCTTGGGAAAAAAGTAATGGATCGGTGCAACCTCACCATTATTCTTGCCAATAAAAAATACTACGACCTGCCTCAATTTTTTGCTGAGAACCAGGTGGAAATAGTGAGTTCCCTTCCCTTTTATAATGCTGATCGCACGGATCGGCAACGTGGTGTAGGAGTCTTTGACACATCGGTGAAAGCGTTAAAGATGTTGAATGAAGTGGGCTACGGTAAAGAGAATTCGGAATTGATTTTGAACCTTGTCTACAATCCCACAGGCGCATTTCTTTCATCAGGGCAGCAGGTATTGGAAGCTCAATTTAAAAAAGTATTGCTTGAAGAGCATGGTATTGAATTCAATAATTTATACGCTATTACCAATATGCCTATCAGCAGGTTCCTGGAATACCTTGTGAGATCCGGAAATTATGAATCATACCTCGAAAAACTAGTGACTGCATTTAATCCATCGGCTATTGCCGGAGTAATGTGCCGGAATACCATTTCGATCGGATGGGATGGTTATATCTATGATTGCGACTTTAATCAAATGCTCGATCTGAAAATCAGCAACAGCACTCATCAGCCTATGCATATCAGGGAATTTAATCTTGATTATTTAAATAAGAGAGATATTATTATTTCACAGCACTGTTTTGGTTGTACTGCAGGAGCGGGATCGAGTTGTGGAGGAGAAGTAATAAAAACTTCTGTGGAAGCATTGATGCCAGTATAAGTCGTAAATAGAGTTAGCGAAGAATTACTTTAATCCGGATTCATCAATTATTCTTACAACCGGATACCTCCTATACGATTTCTCATAATTAGTGGAATGAGTATAAATAAAATAAAGCTGGGCTTCCTGATCCTTTGCGAATGAAATGTCTTGTATTTTTTTGTTTTCAAAAATATTTTTTAGAGAAGCATTTTCCTTTAATAGCTCAGCGGCCTTTTCTTCCCAAACGTAATCTGAAAAATATTCCTTCTCCATAAGTATCGGGTCAAAAAAATTCCATGCAAAGTAAGAGTCCACGCCCTGCGGTTCCAGCATTTCCACTATGTAACGATTTGCCGGCTGATCTAATGGAATAAGGTAATCTCCTTGAAAAAATGGGAACGTTTGTTCTTCTGAATGAACGGTTACTTTAGAATGGATATAATGTCCCTCATAAGCCTCTTTCGAAGTGTTGAATGTGTCGATATAATATACCTGTGCTTTGATAAAGGTGTCTTTGGATAAAGGGACCATCTGAACGCCGTTTAGCGTTAAACGCCTGATCACTTGTTCCCACGCCTGTGGAACAATGTATCCAAAAGGTTTTTCAATTATTTCTGAAGCTGTATAATGATTAAAATATTTTACTTGCTGTTCATAAGGCAGGCTTTTATTGTAATACAATCGGGGCTGACCACTGACTTCACTTGGCCTGTATTCTGCAGTAAATCCTTTGAAAGGAATTAAACTGAAATTATTCTCATCAAGGTTCCATTGGAGAGCAAATTCTTTTTGCTGACTTACTTTTAGATCTGCACTTTCTTTATTCTCACCGACTTGTAAATAATCACGGTTGATGATGCGGGTAACTTCCATCAATAAGTGGTAAGTTGAAAATACACGGGCCTTGTATGGTTTCAGCATGTGGGTTTCGGGCATCATTCCAATGCAGTTAAAAAGAGCAGCATAACCTGTTGAGAAACGCGGTGTCTCCAGGAATGCAACTATCCCTGAGTCAGGTGTCGTATTGATTGGATTTACGTAAGGTGTCACTTCATAACCGGCATCTTTCATGGCAGCATTTAAGTCAGGAAGCAAAACTTTTTCCTGGTAAGCTGAAAGTGTAGGGTTTAATTTATCAGGCTGAGTGGAAATCAACGTCATGGTATATTGGTAATCAGCTCCATCGCTTACGTGTGTATCGATAAATATTTCCGGTTTCCACTCCTGGAATATCTGCGTGAACGTTTGCGCCTCACGTGAATCACATTTTACAAAATCGCGGTTGAGATCATAGTTCTGCGCAGTTCCGCGGAAGCCGTACTCTTCTGGTCCGTTTTGATTTGCCCTGGAAGAGCTTCCCCGGTTCAGCATGCCACTCACATTATACACAGGGATGATAATGATCACCACATGATCGAGCAGAGACTGCAAATCTTTCTTAACTAAAATATCACGAGCGAACATCATGCTTGCATCAATACCATCCGGTTCGCCGGGGTGGATTCCGTTATTGATGAGAAGAATCCTCTTGTTCGTTTTCCGAATCTGAACCGGATCAAAAATTTTATCCCTGGAAAGGATCATCAGGTGTAAAGGCTTTCCAATGCTGGTAGTTCCGTAAGTGGTTAATTTCGCTTCATTATATAAACCATCTAATTTTTCATAATAGGAAATACACTCCTGGTACGTCGTGCTCTGATTACCGTTGCCTTTTTCGAATGGAGTACGCAGGTCATTATCAATTAAATTCATAAGCATAATTGTTTGTAGCAGGAAAATAAATGACCACTTACAGAAGGCAGTAACTATTATTCAGAAAACCAAATCAGTCCGGTAATTAAAAGAAATAGATCGTATTAACAATTCAACAGATAAATTGAAAAAATAGGAATTAGTTATTTATTCAACTATTTTTTTTCGTAACACATTTAATTAAAGCAAACACTCGATGAAAAAATCTTACTTATTGATGGCTGTAGCCGGATATATAATTCCTAATATTTGGGTGGCAATAGAATCTTATAAAATAGGAAACTTCCTGTTGTGGCTCGATCCAAATGCCACCCATAAATGGAATGTTTGACAACCGGATCTCAACAGCCTTCATTTTTAATCTATTATTTGCTGTATTGGTTTTTGTATCTGGGTGTATAGAGAATCAAAAAAATT
The DNA here is from genome assembly GCA_013816805.1 of Chitinophagales bacterium. Taxonomy (NCBI): domain Bacteria; kingdom Pseudomonadati; phylum Bacteroidota; class Chitinophagia; order Chitinophagales; species Chitinophagales bacterium. The sequence continues at coordinate 20,093 of JACDDS010000015.1, forward strand.
TAAAATCAAAAATCCATGGAAATACTGGCTCCTTACTTTTCTTTTTGGATTAGCCGGCACGCTACCCTTATTTCTTTATGAACGTGAAAAGCGTTGGAAAAAGATAATCGCGTGTTTGAAGTTCCATGCTGATATTATAAAATAAATGTTTTACCAGATTCTCACGCGCAAGCTGTCTGGCACATACATTTTATCGCCAGGCTTCACATTAAAGGCTGTATAAAAGTCGTCAACGTTTGTAACAGGGCCGTTTACACGCTGGAAATTTGGGGCGTGCACATCGGTCTTTACCCTAACTGCTAATGCCTCAGGCCGTATTTGCCCATACCAGGAAAGCGCAAAGCCAATAAAATAACGCTGAAGCGGAGTAAACCCTTCAATTGTTTTTCCAGCCTTATATTCATCGGTCTTTTTATAGGCATCCAGGCCAAGCAGCATGCCGCCCAGATCGGCTATATTTTCTCCCTGCTCAGCTTCACCATTAAGGTGAATACTGTCGAGCACTAAGTAGTTGTTAAACTGTTTTACAATTTTGCCGGTACGCGATAAAAATTTAGTACGATCTTCTGTACTCCACCACTCTTTCAGATTCCCTTTCTCATCAAACTGGCTGCCCTGGTCATCGAAGCCATGTGTTATTTCATGGCCAATGGTGGACCCTGCAGCATATCCATACATAATGGCATCATCCACGCATGAATCGGATATACCGGGCACTACAAAAGCTGCGGCCGGCAATACAATTTCGTTATTGGATGGATTGTAATAGGCATTCCACGTTTGCGGTGTCATATCCCATTCCGTACGGTCAACCGGCTTTCCCAGTTTTGCAATTTCAAAATCGCTGAACCATTTACGGGCACCGATTTCATTTTCAGCATAAGAATTTCTATTGATGGACAGAGAAGAATAGTCCCGCCATTTATCCGGATAACCCACCTTCTTCATTACTGTACTTAATTTTTCTACGGCTTTTTGTTTTGTGGAATCGCTCATCCAGTCAAGCTGGCTTATACGATTGCGGTAGGCATCTATCACATTATCCACCATTTTATCGTATCGGCCTTTGGTTTTTACAGAATAATATCTTTCTATATACAATTGACCGAGCATGAAGCCCATCACATTTTCCTCTTCATCCAGTACCCGCTTCCATCGGGGACGCTGTTCCTTTGTTCCATTCAGAATGGTATCATAGAAATGAAAATTTTCTTTGTCGAAAGCGCTGCTTAAAAATTCCGCGTAAGTATTTACCAATTGCCAGCGCAGGTACGTCTTCCAGGTTTCGAGTCCAGCCTGTTTCAGTAATGATTCCAGTTGCGTAAAAAATTCCGGCTGACCTACAATTACCGTATCCAGTGATTTTATTCCTCCAGCAGCCAGCAGCTCATTCCAGTTTACTGATGGGGTAATCTTTGTAAGTGCTGCCACATCCATCTTATTATAATTTTTATATGGATCACGGAGATCAGCTAGCTTGCGCGATTTTTCTGCCAGGGATGTTTCCAGCTTCATTACCCCATCTGCATTTTTTGCAGCGGTTGCTTCATCATCACCCATTAACACAAACATTTTTGCAACGTGTTTTACATATTCATCACGAATATTTTTTGTAGCATGATCTTTATCGAAGTAATAGTCACGGTCAGGCAATCCGAGACCGCCCTGACCTAAATGGAATGCAATTTTTTCACTGTTTTTCTCATCCTGGTAGATATAATTTCCGAAGGCAGCACCCACCCCGATAGATTGCAAATGGCCGATTTCTTTTATTAAGCCATTCTTATCCTGAATACTATTTATCAAATCCAATTCAGGCTGCAATGGTTTCAAACCCTGCTGTTCAGTGTTTAAAGTATCCATTCCGGCATGCCAGAAGTCGCCGATCTTTTGCCAGTTGCTGCCCTGATCCGCTTTTTTGGTGGCCGCTTCATCATTAATGGCTTTCATACGGACATAATTCTCTTCATTTACAAGCTTCCAGATGCCCCATGAATTTTCTGAAGCTGGTATGGGATTGTCTTTTATCCATTTTCCCATTGTGTACATAAAAAAATTATCCTGCGGCCGTACTGTAGTATCAACGTAATCAGTGAGGAACGTTTCAGAATTACAGGCAGACCGCTGCTGCTTTTTAGCGGACTGGGAGCACGAGCAGATAGTAATGGCGGCAAGCAGAACTATGGAGTAATTTACAAAAGCATTCATTAGAGGAAATTTAAACAATGATAAATCAAAATGACCTGGGTGTTAACAGCTATAAATTACAATTGCATGATTGGCTTAATCCGGTTATATAAATCGAACTGTTGTTATTCAGCTGATTTATACATCTCTTTCCACAATTGATTAAAGGACTTAGGTGCTACTTTGAACATTTCACGATGAGTTCCCCATGATTTTTTGAACAGGAAATTAAGCATGTAGTTTTTCATCTTCTCACCACCTATATTCATAAGACTGCGGTTAAGCATGGCGCGCTTCCAGGCATACCACCCGAATTTTTCAGATTTGCTGTAGTTTCCATCCATTACAGAATCATGCCTGTTAATCACTAACAAATTGTGCAAATTTATTTTGATGGGACATACTTCAGTACAATTGCCACACAGGGAAGAGGCAAAGCTCAGGTGCTTATACTCCTTCATTCCACGCAGGTGAGGAGTAATTACAGAACCGATCGGTCCTGTATAAGTGGTCTGATAGGCGTGTCCACCAATATTTTTATAAATAGGGCATGCATTTAAACAGGCCCCGCAACGGATGCAGTATAATGCTTCACGCTGTACAGCCTCTGCAAGCAATTCAGTTCTGCCATTGTCCATCAGTATCACAATCATTTCCTCAGGTCCATCCACCTCATTTTCCTGGCGGGGGCCTGTTACTACAGTATTATATACTGAAATCTGCTGACCGGTACCAAAGGTTGCGAGTAACGGGAGAAACAGATGCAAATCATTATAAGACGGAATAACCTTTTCTATTCCCACTAAAACAATATGCACTTTAGGGAAAGTTATGGTAAGCCTGGCATTGCCTTCATTTTCAAGTATGAGCACGCCGCCAATATCAGGCAGTATAAAATTTGCTCCTGTAATGCCAATATCAGCCTGCAAATACTTCTGCCTCAATTGTTCTCTTGCTATTAATGTAATTTCCTGCGGCGTTGATTCTATCGGTGTGCCAAAGTTTTCATTAAACACACGGGCAACATCTTCCTTAGACTTATGCATCGCGGGTGTTACGATGTGAAAAGGAGGCTCCCCATCGAGCTGCTGTATGTATTCACCTAAATCGGTTTCTACCACTTCAACATTCATCTTCTCCAGGAATTGATTTAAGTGCACCTCTTCGGTAGTCATTGATTTGGATTTCACTACCGACCGTGCGCCTACTCTCTTTATTACGGATTCAATTTCTTTCAGAGCTTCCTCTTTATCTTCTGCCCATACCACCTTTGCTCCGCGTTTACTGATATTTGATTCAAATTCGAGAAGGTACTTATCAAGATTGGCAATGGCTTTCCATTTCAAATTTTTTGCTCGTTGCTTGGCCAGCTCAAGGTCAGTGTATTGAAGCTTGCCCTTTTTAACTGTATCCGCATATTTACCAATATTATAATTCAGTTTGTGATGCAGCTCTTTATCGGCCGCTGTCTTATGGGCCGCTTCTAAAAAGGATTCCACCGTGGATACTGCCATAGACAATAAATTTTTATGGATGCCACATGTTACCGGCGCATATTCCGGTTGCAAAGGCAGCAGTTGACTTGCGCGCAAAAATAATAACAAATGAGGGATGGCACCGGGAAATAGTTTGAGGTTTTTCACACACTTGTCTAAAAGCAATTGGTGTCTGAGGAGCCTATTCTTCAAATTTCTTTTACCAGATCATGACGTTGTATGCCTTCTTTTCGTCGAATTTTATAAATGCTGTGGCTGTAATTATGCAACTTTATTCACGTGAACCATTCCTAATAAATTTCTTCATGAAAATAATTTTCCTTTTTTCCTCTTTTGCTGCTGTATTTCTAGTTGCATCCATGCCTGTTTTATTTCGCGCTAACTATAATTTGTCGTCGGAACTAAACAATAAGAAAACATTCAAAGAAAATTCCATGGAAGCGTATGAAGCGCTTACGTTTCTTACTGCAAGAGATGCTTTTCCAAACAATGATATACCAGCCGATGGTTACAGGAAAGCCTGGGAAAGGCATGGCCAAATATTGGCAGCAATGAATAAGCGTGCATCAGCAGACCAGAGCCCGTGGCAGAATATAGGACCAACCAATACCGGTGGAAGGACGATCAGCATAGCAATTGATCCGGCAGATACTTTTGTAATCTGGCTTGGCTCAGCCAGCGGTGGATTATGGAAATCCAGTACAGGTGGCATCGGGGAAAACACCTGGTCGTACATACCCACCGGGTTTCCGGTATTAGGTGTTGGCGGCATTGCAATTAATCCTTCTAATTCTCAGGAAATGTTTATTGGTACCGGTGAAGTTTATGCCTATGGCACATCAACAAATGGCCTCGTGGACCGCACTCAAAGGGGTTCCTATGGCATAGGAATTTTAAAAACTACTGATGGAGGTGCCACCTGGTCCACATCACTGGATTGGAGCTTTCAGCAGCAGAGGGGAGCATGGGAAATTATTTATAACCCACAGAATCCAGAATCACTTTTAGCTGCCACCACAGAAGGTATATACAGAACAGATGACGATGGACTAACCTGGAGTAATGTTTTAGATCAGAAAATGGTAATGGATATATTATGGGATCCAATAGATACCAGCATTGCCTATGCAGGAGTTGGTAATGAAGAGTCCAAAGGAAAAGGAATTTATAAGTCTGTTGACGGAGGAAGGACATGGGTTTTGCTTACTAATGGATTACCCGCATATACAGAAGATGGCCGTATTAACCTGGCCTTTGATCCGGCAGATCATAATATCTTGTTCGCGCATATTGCGAACAGGTTCAATACTCTGGGAATGTACAAAAGCATTGATAATGCCGAATCATGGTCTAAACTGCCATACACTGATATTGCATCTTACCAGGGCTGGTATGCAAAAGGATTATTGATCAATAAAAATGATCAGTCAGAAATTCTGGCAGCAGGAGTTGATATTTTTAAATCGGAAAATTCCGGTAGCTTATTCATTAACACTACCAATTTTAATTCGAATGGCGACATCAGTAAATTTCATGCTGATGTGCACGACGTAATTTCAAATCCATTAGACCCCGATCAGGTTTATGCCATTACAGATGGAGGTCTCTATCGTTCAGGTGATTTTGGATCTACTTTTTATCCCTGCGTTGATGGTTATGTAGCAGGTCAGTTTTATATCGGTTCTCTATCTGCTACCGATCCTGATTTAGCTTTGGGCGGATTACAGGATAACAATACTTTTATCTACACCGGACTGCCTGCATGGACAGAAAGTAATATCGGCGGTGACGGAAGCTATAATGCCATTGATCAAACGGATGATTATATTCAGTACGGATCGGCACAATACCTTTTTATGGCCAAGTCAACAGACCGTGGCAATATATTCGACTATTTATTTATTCCGGACTCACAGCAGGGTACCGTTGCTTTCCTGGCGCCATTCGTATTAAGTCCGTCAGATCAGGAGACCATCTATGCAGGTGCGTCCACTCTTTACAAAACAACCGATGCTGGACTTACCTGGTTGCAGACACAACCGGATCCGGTGGATGGAGGGAATGCAATTCTATCTATTGCTGTATCTGCTTCAAACACTGACATCTTATATTTTGGCACAGCACCCAGCGATTTTAACCCGATGCACCTTTTCCGTAGTGACGATGGAGGGTTTACCATTCACGATATTTCAAACGGTTTACCTAATCGCTACCCGAACAGGATTGCGGTGAATCCTTTAAATGATCAGGAGCTCTATGTGGTTTTCAGCGGCTTCGGAGGCGGACACATTTTTAAGTCAGAAAACGGAGGCAGTTCATGGACAGATATAAGCATTTCTTTACCGGATCTGCCATTTCATTGTCTTACCATTGATCCGCTTCAGCCAAAGAATCTTTATGCAGGATGTGATTTTACTGTATATGCGTCTACGGATGGAGGATTGTCATGGTTTACCTACGCAACAAATTTTCCGGATGCAGTAATGGTGTTCGATCTGGTAATTTCTCCAGGCGACCGCACATTGCTGGCTTTCACCCATGGTCATGGTGTTTACAAAAACCAGCTTCTCGATGTGAGTGCCGGCATTGCGGAAATTAATGCTTCTTCTTTCACCATTTTTCCGAACCCGGTAAGTGATAGACTGACTATCAGCACTAATAATAAAGGAGGGTTACCGCTGAGTATTAATATTTATAACTCTTTGGGAGCTCTGATCAAAACACAAAAGCTAGTTACAAATTCCGGAGGAAAAATAAGTGTTGATGTTTCTTCGCTTTCGGAAGGCAATTTTTTGGTGTCCCTGGTGGGAAATAATTTATCCCTAACCCGAAAAATGGTGGTATTACGATAATCTTATTGCTATACCATTTAAAAGTAGAAAGATAATTTTTAAAGTGCCATCGAGGCCAAAGCGAAGCAATCTCCTGAGTATGGGTTGTTCCGCAATTACTCGTTTAAAAGAAAACTGTTATTCTATGGTTTTCAATTTACCTCATTATTTCCATAGCGGTAATATATACTTTTTCACGATCGATCACCTTTATATGGTACCATCCATTCTCCAGCCCGGATACATCAATTGCTTTTGAAAATTTTTGTGTGGAATCTTTTACGATCCTCCCTTGTGCATCAATAATCTGGAACCGGATATTTTTGAAGCAATCTTTTGACCGAAGCAGAATGAAGCTGCTTGCAGGATTAGGATAAACAGACACTTCAGTTAAGTTTCCAGGATTTTTAATTCCGAGAACTGAATTAGCAAACAGCCATTCATAGCAAGCGGGAAACTCGCGTGCCCAGAACCACTCCGCATGCTGTCCGTCACTTTGTACTACCGTATCGATCTCTGAGGTGGTGAAGCCGGCAGCAGAGAGTGTATCGTACATCCTTTTTATATCGGGCACCATATCGGTGCTTTCATACCTTCCTGCCACAAAATAAAATTTCTCTGTAAGTGATTTCGGATGATCTGCAGCGTAGGTATAGATTGAATCGTTAAACCATAGAGAGGGAGAAAAGACACCGATCTTGCTGAAGACTTCCGGATACTTTTCCCCTGCATAAAAAGAGATCAATCCACCCATGGAGCTGCCGGCAATCGCCGTGAAATCACGGGTGCTCAGGGTTCGGTAATGCGAATCGACATAGGGCTTAAGTGTGGTTACAATGAAATCCAAATACTCATCACCTTCACCGCCGCCATAAGAAGCATTGATGTAAGGAGAATATTCATCCAGGCGGTATTGACCTCCGTTTTCGATACCGATCACAACAGCGCCTGAATCGCCGTTCATTTGCAGGTTGTGCAGCGTTTCATCCACCTTCCACTCGCCTGCAAAAGAGGTGGAATCGTCGAAGAGGTTCTGTCCGTCGTGCATATAAATCACGGGGTAAAATTTATTGGTTGCAGTACTATAATCATCCGGCAGATAGATCCAGATTTTCCGGGTACGGTTCAGCTGCGGAATGAAGAAAGCCGGATCCATCACCGAGACATTCGGAAGCGCCGTAGAGTGTTTAATGTTCCCTCCGAAGAAATCGTCCCAACCGGCTATAGTCAGGTTGAGCGTATCGCCGTTGCCGTAAGTGAATGTCCGGTTAGGAAGGAAAGAGCCGTCGGCATTGCATTCTCCGCGGCTCCAGTCGCCGCGCGTAAATTTAAATTCAATGGTGCCGCTTCCCTCTACAAGGGTAATGCTATAGGCGGCTGCGTCGGTCTTCATAAGCCGGTACAATGTATCGCCGGGGTTCCAGCCATTAAACGTGCCTGCAATATAAATGTCATCCTTCGAAGGTGTGTTTGACGGAACAGAAATAATGTTGATGGTGACCTGGGCATCAGTAAATATTGCAACAACCAATAGCAAAAGGGAGAAGAAAAATTTCATGAAGCAATTTCGGATAAAAAGGGGAATTGAGAATATGAATTAAACAGGTTTCTATATTTTTTCTAATAATTGGTGACTATTAAAAAAGAACAGGTATATAGTGCACGAAGATTGCTATCGAGCCCATTCAACAATTGAATATAGATATATCCTTACTATGCAACAGGATGTATCTTTTGATAGTTTAAGAAAGAACAAAGACCTTCGAAAGAATTATCAAGGTATCTCATTGATTTTACCCCAAATTCATGTCCTCATTAAATCTTGGAAGAACTTCATTCGGTGATCCTTCGAATAAAGACCGCGTAATTTCAAAAGAGGAAGCGTCAGTATTGCTAGATGACTGGGTGAAGAATGACCGCCTGAAGCTCCACATGAAGCAGGTAGCAGCACTCATGAAGATGTGGGCAAAGGAGAAGGAGTTGCTCAGCGAGCCCGATCAATGGAAATGGGAACTTGCCGGTTTACTGCACGATGCCGACTGGGATCAGTGGCCCGAGGAGCACTGTAAACGGATCATCTCGGAACTGGAAAGCAGAAATGTAGATGCTGAAATTTTGCATGCTATTGCCTCTCATGGCTGGCGCTATTTTGGAATAGAGCCGGAAACAAAAATGGATCAGATGCTCTATGCCTTCGATGAATTATCGGGACTGATCCATGCCTATTCGCTGATGCGGCCCAATGGATATGAGGCCATGGAGGTGAAAGGCGTGAAAAAAAGACTGAAAGAAAAAACCTTTGCAGCAAACGTTTCAAGGGAAGATATTACGGATGCAGCAAACAGAGCTAAAGTCGACATGGATGAGCTGATCTCCTTCATAATCCAGCATCAGCCATTAGTAATGTAAGCCGGCTAAGAAAAGAAATCCCGCATTTTCTCGAAGATATTTTTCTCGTTCTTGCCCGGTTGCGGCTTAAAGTTCGGAGAATCCCGCAGCCGTTCAATGGTACTCTTTTCTTCGCTGCTTAAATCTTTCGGCACCCATACATTTACATGAATAAGCTGATCGCCGGAGCCATAGGCATTTACATTCGGCAACCCTTTTCCCTTTAACCTGAAAATTTCTCCAGCCTGAGTGCCGGGCTTTATCTTTATGCGCGCCTTACCATCAATGGTAGGTACCTCCAGGCTTGTGCCCAGCGCCGCATCTATAAAAGAGATATATAGTTCATAAGCCACGTTATTTCCATCTCGCTTCAGATCCGGATGTTCTTCCTCTTCAATAGAAATAATTAGGTCGCCGGCAGCACCGCCGCGTTCGCCCTCATTTCCTTTTCCGCTCAAAGAAAGCTGCATACCTTCTGCCACGCCTGCAGGTATATCTACCGGAATGGTTTCTTCACCGTATACACGTCCTTCTCCATGGCACGTACTGCACTTTGCAGTAATCATCTGGCCTTCTCCATTACAGGTGGGGCAGGTAGCCGTAGTAGACATCTGCCCAAGTATGGTATTCTGTACGCGGCGCATATAGCCGGTGCCTTTACAGGTAGAACAGGTCTGAAAAGAATTCTTGTCTTTTGCACCGGAGCCATTACAGGTATGGCAGGAAACGTACTTCTTAACCTTAAGCATTTTATGGACGCCTTTGGCTATCTCCTGGAGCGTCAACGGCACTTTTATACGCAGGTTGCCGCCTCTTACGCCCCTGGTTTGTTCACGGGAAGATCTTCCTCCACCAAAAAATGCTTCGAAGGGGCTTCCTCCCAAATCTGAAAAAATATCACCGAAGTTGGTAAAGATATCTTCCATACGCATGCCACCGCCTCCACCTCCGCCAAATCCGCCATTACCTCCTACACCGGCATGTCCGTACTGATCATAACGTCTTTTCTTATCTGTATCACTTAGCACTTCATAAGCTTCTGCAGCTTCCTTGAATTTATCCTCGGCAGATTTATCTCCGGGATTTCTATCAGGATGGAACTGCATTGCAACCTTGCGATAAGATTTTTTTATTTCCTCCGCTGCTGCATTTTTACTCACACCTAATACTTCGTAATAATCTCGCTTTGCTGCCATTATTTTTTCTTTACGAATTACGGATTACGTAATTCATATTATATTTTTATTTACCGACAATTACTTTGGCATGCCGGATTATTTTATCGTTGAGGAAATAGCCTGATTCAATCTCATCCACCACTCTGCCCTTCATATCACGGTCTTCTACCGGAACTTCGGTTATTGCATCGTGAAATTCCGGATTGAATGGTTCACCGATGGAATTCATAGGTTTTAATCCGCGTGATTCAAAAATGTTGTTTAGTTTCTGGTAGATCAATTGGACCCCTTCATTCAAAGCATTTAAGTCCCGTGAAGTCTCCCGTTGTTTCTGCGCACGCTTAAAGTCATCAAGAACCGGCAGGATAGAATTGATTACATCGAGCCCCGCTATTTTGGCAAACTCAGTTCGCTCTTTCGCAGTGCGTTTCTTATAGTTATCAAATTCAGCATACAGCCGCAAATACTTATCGTTAAGCTCTTCTGCTCTTTGCTTTAATTCGGTGTTCTCTTTTTTAAGCTTATCCTTTTTTGATAATCCTAATCTCTTAAGCAACTCATTTCCCTCATTTCCTTCGTCAGCATCTGTGGCTGCGGTGTTTTCGTCACCATCCATTTTTATTTTATTCAGAATTTCTTCACCCGATAAATTTTCAAATTTATCCTGGTTGTTTTCTTCCGGTGATTGACCTGTATTTTCCTGGTTGTTCTCCATTTCAACAAAATTTAAGCAGTAGTGCCACTCAAATGACTTGCCATTCCATCTTTACCGTCAAAGTGTCATCATTAACATTTCGGCGGCCAAAAATAAATGAAATGTATTTAAAACAGGGATCAGGAATCCAGCGTTATAAATGTTTACTATATGTCGAAAGAATTTCTTAGCATCTAATCGTTTTGTAACTTTAAATGTTCTGCTCGTAAGAGGTGGATTATGAAATCGCGGTTGTATCTATATGTTATATTATTGGTTTCGGTGATGCCTGTGCGCACTTCTGCATTTCATATCATCGGAGGAGAGCTTAACTATACGTGCCTTGGAACCTACAATTATGAAATCACCTTAAAAGTCTATCGCGATTGCAGCAATTCTAATGCTGCAGGATTTGATGATCCGGCTTTGATTGCAGTTTATGATGCAAATGCATTTTTGGTCACCCAGCTGGAATTAAGTTTGCCCGGATATTCCAATGTGGAACCTGATAATACAAATCCCTGTCTTCAAATCCCACCGGGCATCTGCGTAGAATATGCTATCTATAAGACCACTGTTTTTCTGCCCCCAAAGGCGGGTGGCTATGATCTGGCATACCAGCGTTGCTGCCGGAACAGCAGTATTGTAAACATAATTGACCCTGATCACGAGGGAGCCACTTACTATGCACATATTCCTGACAACAGTATCGCCGTTTGCAATAGCAACCCAGCATTTAAAAATTATCCTCCTATAGTAATCTGTGTTGATCAGCCACTGATCATTGATCAAAGTGCAACAGATGCTGATGGAGACTCTTTAGTATATTCTTTATGCTCACCTTTTCAGGGTGCATCATACTTAATGCCTATTCCAAATCCGGCACCACCCCCGCCTTACGATACCGTTGTATGGGTTCCTCCTTTTAATGCTTCAAATCCTGTTGGGGGGAATCCCGGAATGCAAATTGACAAAGTTACCGGCTTGCTTACTGCTCATCCTGAAGCTATAGGCCAGTATGTGGTGGGTGTGTGTGTTTCAGAATATAGAAACGGAGTTTTGCTGGGTACCCATGTTCGTGATTTTCAGTTCAACATAACCAGCTGTGACCCCTTGGTTCTGGCAAATTTTAAGGCAGATGAGGAACAAACTGAAAAGGCGGATACCCTATTGGTTTGTACAGTTGGAACAGTTGTGTTTCAGAATTTCAGCTATGGCTCCAATGATTTCTTCTGGGATTTTGGTATCGAAGGCGTATCAGGTGACACATCGCATGAAACCAATCCTTCTTATACCTTTCCCGATACCGGCCTTTACAAAGTAACATTGATCGCTTCTCCGGGAATACCTTGCGGAGATACCACCTACCGATATATTGAAATACGGCGGGGTGTTTCCGCTGATTTTACTTTTAAAAGTTTTTGTGCATACACTCCCGTGCCCTTCAATGACCTGTCTTCATCGCAGGACGGTTATTTAACTCAATGGAATTGGAATTTTGGAGACGGACAAAGCTCCTCCGGGCAAAACCCTGAGCACATTTTTCAGACACCGGGTTTTTTTCCTGTAACCTTAACCGTGAACGATAATCATGGCTGCTCTGCTGATATTATGAAGCAGGTAAGTGTAGATCCTACCCCGAATGTAAATGCTCATCCCGATACTTTTGTATGCAATATAGATACTGTTATGTTACATGCATCAGGAGGCACGGTTTACAGCTGGTCACCTTTCCAAAATATTAATGATACTACTTTTGCAAATCCATTGGTAAATCCTCAGACCACAACTACCTATTTTGTTACTGTGATCAATTCTGAGGGATGTATTAGCAGGGACTCCGTAATGGTTCGGGTAACAGATACAGTTATTGCTGCTACCAGTCCGGATACTATTATCTGCCAGGGGCAAAGCATACAACTTTCTGCTAATAATGCTGTGTATTACCGTTGGTCACCGCCAGACGGCCTAAGCAGTACCATCATTTCTAATCCTGCTTCAACGCCAGATGCCACTACCACTTATTTTGTAAAATCATACATAGGTTCATGCGTTGATGAAGATACTATTGTGATTTCAGTGCTGCCGGTACCTTTGCCCGAGGCAGGACCGGATGTAACCATAAACCAGGGTGATACTACGCAACTCCATGGCAGTGGCGGCGCCTTATACCAGTGGGATCCACCAACTGCTTTAAGCAGTTCTGCGACTGCTGAACCACAGGCAAATCCACTTGCCAGCACTCAATATTCCCTGCTTGTAACCGGCGAAAACGGTTGCTCTTCAAAAGATGAAGTAACAGTGGATGTTACTCACAACCATTTGATTTTTGTTCCAAATGCTTTTACTCCAAACGGAGACGGAATTAATGATTTGTTTCAGTTTTATTCAAAAGGAATAGCACAGATCCTGCAGGTGCAGGTTTTCAACCGCTGGGGAGAACTGGTTTTTTCATCGCATGGCGAAACACCTTTCTGGGATGGAACCTACAAAGGACAACCCTGTAATCTTGATACCTATATATACCAGATAACGGGAGAATCTTACGATGGAAATGTGATCGCTGAGAAGGGCGCTGTGACCCTTATCAGATGATGAAGCTTTTAATGTTGAAATATAAAAGTTCATCAATTGTTAATACATTTACAATTCTCTGTCAGGGGGAAATAAACATATCATTTCACTCGTCTTCAAAACTTTATAACCATGAAAAAATATCATGTGCTGGGAATGATGTCTGGCAGCTCTATGGATGGAGTGGATATTACTTTTTGCAGGCTGGAAGAAGATAATGGAAAATGGCGTTTTGAAATTGAGAAAGCAGAATGTGTGCCTTACCCTCCTAAATGGAGGTTAAGACTTCAAAGTTTGGTTTTACAAAATGCAGTAACTTACTTAAAGACCGATAGCTTTTATGGACATTATTTGGGTGAAGTAGCACGGAAATTCATTCAGGAAAATATGCTGGAAGAGAAGGTGGACTTTATTGCATCCCATGGTCAAACTGTTTTTCATCAACCTGAAAACCAGATGACCAGCCAGATTGGTGATGGTGCGGCTATTTCAGCCGAAACAGGCTTGGCTGTTGTCTGTAATTTCAGAACGATCGATATTGCACTGGGTGGCCAGGGAACACCAATGGCACCTATTGGCGACCAATTGCTTTTTCCTGAATTCAAATTTTTTCTTAATCTGGGTGGCATCGCAAATCTCTCCTGCCGCCTCGATAATAAAATGATCGGTTTTGATGTATGCGGTGCCAATATGGTGCTGAATGCACTGGCCGCAGACATTGACCTGGAATTTGATAAGGATGGAAGTATTGCCCGGTCAGGAAATCTAAATCAAGACCTGTTAAATGAATTAAATACTCAATGGTATTATGAAAAGCCTTATCCGAAGTCTATTGGCGGCGGCTGGGTGACTAAAATATTTCTGCCTGTATTTAAGAAATACCGCCTGCAGATAGAAGATAAATTACGAACTGCTGCCGAGCATATTGCCGTCCAGATCGGTAAGGATCTTAAAAGTATATACGCAACCGAGTACCTTACCAAAGACGATACACAATCAATGCTTGTTACCGGCGGCGGTACCTTTAATAAGTTTCTGCTGGAACGTATTAACTATCACTCTCCTGTTGAAGTGGTAGTTCCAGACCCGATGACCATTAAATTTAAAGAAGGATTACTAACCGGACTCATGGGCGTGTTGCGTCTTCGGGGGGAGGTAAATATGCTTTCTTCGGTAACCGGTGCCTCAGCTGATTCATGTGGTGGCGAAATCTATCAATCGCTCAATCGCAAAGTTGAAATGGCTTAATTAAGTTTGCCATTAGTTACTCCCTGATTTGTTGTAAATATTTATGAAGGAAGAATATATGTTATGGTCTTTGTAACCGGAGGCACAGGTTTTATTGGAACTTATTTACTCCGCGAATTACTGCAGCAAGGCCAGAATGTGAGGGCACTCAAAAGATATGATAGTGTAATTGATCTGGAAGATCATCTTGCGAACCAGATTGAATGGGTGGTAGGGGATGTCCTCGATATTTCATCGCTCGAAGAGGCAATGGTTGGTTGCGAAAAAGTATATCATTGTGCGGCTATGGTTTCATTCCTTTCCCGTGATAGGAAGGCGATAATAAAGGTGAACGCAGAAGGAACTGAGAACGTGGTAAATGCAGCACTGGAGAACAAAGTAAAAAAGTTCGTGCACCTGAGCTCTGTTGCCGCTCTTGGACGCGATACAGATTCAAACCTGTTCACTGAGGATGCAAAATGGGAAGATGGAATAAATAATTCGAATTATGCTATAAGTAAGCACCTGGCGGAGCGGGAAGTATGGCGCGGGGCAGCGGAAGGATTAAAGGTAGTGATAGTAAATCCTTCAATGGTTATCGGCTCAGGTAACTGGAATAAAAGTACCCCCCGTCTTTTTCTTGATACCTGGAAGGGCTTGCCAGCATATACTTCCGGAGGTGTTGGAATTATTTGTGCCGAAGACGTTTCGGCACTTATGTTTAAATTAATGGAAAGCCATATCGAAAATGAGCGCTTCGTTCTAAATGCTGAGAATTGGAAATTAAAAGATTTCTTTTTCAGGATATGCCGTTTGCTAGGCAAAGAGCCGCCACGTTTAAATGCCTCTTATTGGATAACGGAAATAATCTGGAGGATAGAAGCATTAAAATCTATTTTCCTGGATTTTCCTCCTCTTAATTCAAAAGAAACTTCGCGGATGGCTTCGCATGACTCATTTTCAGATAATAGCAAAATTCTGGAAGCCTTACCGTATCGATTCAAACCTGTTGATAGCTGCATTATAGAAATATGCCAACGATTTTTACAAAGTATAACCGATGCTAAGGTTAATCATTTATCTGGAAAAGATTTTTTTTAGTTCCTATAAAATAAAAATTGCCCTCCCGGAATGGAAAGGCAATCTCTTCCTGAAAAGGCATTAATTTTTGAATATCTTTTTTGTAATTATTGAGGTACTGCTTTGTATGGTGCAGAAATAAATACCACTACTTAACGAATTGTTATTGACCTGCACAGAATGCACCCCTTCATCAGCAACTTCGTTCACAATAGTTTGCAGTTTCTTACCTGAGACATCCCAGAGAGAAATAATAATATGATCCTTTTTTTGCAATGAAAAATTAATTGTAAAATCATTTGAGAATGGGTTTGGATATATTGTTCCCTCTTCCGGATTCGCTTCATTTAAATCCTCATAAGTTCTGCAGTTGTTTCCGCCTCCAGAAAAACTGTACCAGCCGGAATAAGAAGAAGTAGTTCCATCAGGGCACTTTGATCTTACTTTAAACTCATAGACGCTGCATGCACTTAGAGATACATTTATTGAATTAGTAGTAGCGGTATATGTTTGAGTGATGTTGGTTCCAATGTCCTTCACTTTAACAGTGTATTTGGTTGCCGACTCATCACTCCATGAAAGGTCTATGCTTCCCGGATTTAAGACCGTAGCATTAAGATTAACTGGTGTTGTGCATAGCGGCAGCGAGGTGCTTTTCATTGTTAAATTTAAAATAGTGGTAACGCCATTGGATAAATTCACCTTCTTAAAGGTCTTAGTGTAATAGCCACTTTTAGTAAAGGTTACGGTATATTTTCCGGCGACTGAGTAACCGGTTGCATAATTTCCCGAAAGGTCTGTATTATCAGTATTATCTGCTCCTGTAATTTGTACCGTTACGCCGTTTAAGGGTGAACCAGTGGCATAGTCTGTAACGATGCCCCGCAGATAGCATGCCGGTACATAAGTAGGTTTCAATACAAACAGACCCTGTTCAATATCCGAGGCAATTATATTTCCAGAAGCAAAAAACGGATAGGCATCCCAGCAACCATTATAGCCATTGCCTGAATAAGGGCTGGTATCATAATTCCCGACTTTAATTATGTTATCCGGTTGTGTTGCATCTGCGAGAATTACCCCATCGCGGTAATACGCAATTACCAGGTATTTGCCTTTAACACGCACATTATGTGCAATGCTGCTTGTACCTGGATTTGCCTGAAACTGGTCAAGTGGCTCAGAAATGTTAGATAGGTCACTTTCATCATAAGAAGTTACACTCGAATTGCTAACTTCATCAGTGGTAAATACATAACGGCTGTTATCTGTTGGCCAGCAATTATGGGTAAATGCTCCCGGCGTAGTTTGTTGAGCCAATACTTGAGGATTTGTTTTACTTGCAACATTTACTACTCTGAAATATCCATTATAAATCTGAGCTGCCCACATGGTATCGTTCTTTGCATAGCAGTCGTGAACATATCCCTGATTATACTGCCCTGCATATGTTGGGTTCATAGGATCTGTCTTTAGATCCAGGAAAACTACGCCGCCTGAACCCACGTTTGAACCATTAATGTATGCAAAGCCTTTTTCATCAATCCAGATACTATGACCGGTGCTCAAGCCCAGCGTTCCACCGGTATATTTTACTGAAGTAACTGTGTTGGGAAGATTAGCGAGGTCAACAATCAATAAGCCTCCGCCTGATTCATTTACGCAATAGGCGTAATGACTATAAACTTTTACTTCATGCCATTCTGATTTTTGGGTGGAAACAAGCTGAACCTGTTTAGGATGTGCAGGATCACCCAAATCCACGATGGAAAGCCCGGAGTAAGATCCAACGAGAGCATACTCATGGCCTGTGGCATCAGTATAACCCCAGAGAGCTGCAAGATTTTCTGAATACGTGAGGTGCCCTAACTGTTGCACATTAAGCTGCGCGCGGGTGTTAGCAGGCAGAAAGCCTGTTATCAATAATAAAAAGAAAAGTAAATTTTTACTCATGTCAAAAGTTTTGTGTGTTAAATTGAAAAAAAATTGGTACGTATAAAATATTGTTCATCTGCCCACCAAGGTTGGAAAGTTATTAATACCGTACAAATATTATTAAATCATGCACGAAAATATCTTAACAGGGTGAGGTATAAATCTATCTAATAAAAGTTAAGTGCCACCAATTGCCCCATCACACCTATAAAGTATCCGATAAAAACTTCTGCTGAGTCGTGTGCGTTCAGCATTAAACGTGAACTGCCCACGGCGCCCCCCAGCAGTATCATAAGAATTAGCACCATGCTATAATTTGAAGGAGAAAGAAGGCACATGAACAGCGTAATTATTACCATGCAACCCATGGCTCCTGCATGAATGCTTACTTTTTGAAAAATATTAAGTATAAAAATTGCAAATAGTGTTATAGTAGCCCCCAGTATAGTAATATTCAGTATCTCCGGTAACCCCGATTTTCTGAACACCACATATGCCCAAATGTAAAATACTCCAGTAACCAGATAAGGTACCAATCGTTCCTGTTGCTCTTTCATGTACAGGGACTTTACAAATCCAAGGCGCCAGCACAATAAGATGGTTACTACCGGAAATAAAAAAGTGTTAATAAAAATAGTCATGAAAATCCGCAGCAGGTTGGCTGTATCATAGTTTGAAAAGAGAAATGGGTTGGTCCAGACAATCAGTGCAAATGCATAAGTTGGTAAAATCAGCGGATGAAATAATATGGATATAATCTTTGCAGTCGTTTTCAGGGAAAGGCTATTTAAAATCCATATTTTATTGAAGAGGTTTCACAGCATAAAAAACAGCCATTGTCAGAGTTCCTTCCGCAATCGCGCTACAGGAATTTCCAATTGCTCCCGATATTTTGCAACGGTGCGCCTCGCGATATTATATCCTTTTTCTTTTAAAAGATCAGTTAATTTTTCATCCGAAAGCGGCTTTTTTTTATTTTCCATTTCTATTAAATCCGTCAGAATTTTTTTTACTTCCCTGGTAGAGACTTCTTCGCCGCTATCCGTGGAAAGAGATTCAGAGAAAAATGATTTCAGCTTAAGTGTTCCCCATTCAGTCTGTACAAATTTGCTGTTAGCCACACGTGATATAGTAGAGATATCGAGACCTGTTCTTTCGGCGATATCTTTTAAGATCATCGGTTTCAGTTGAGTTTCATCACCGGTCATCAGGTAATCGTGCTGATATTCCATGATGGCGTTCATGGTTAGAAACAGGGTTTGGTAGCGCTGTCTTATAGCATCAATAAACCATTTAGCAGAATCAATTTTTTGTTTGATAAACATAACTGCTTCACGCTGCTGCTTATCTTTTTTCTGACCTTTTTGATAATCGCGAAGCATGTCTCTGAATTGGGTGCTGATCCGAAGTTCCGGAAGGTTAAGGTTGTTCAGCGAGAGTTCCAGCTTTCCTTCATTATTGGTTATGAAAAAATCCGGGATAAGGAATGTTTCGGTACCGGATGATACGTATGCGCTGCCAGGTTTTGGGTTAAGGTGTGTAATTTCAGTAATTACTTTTTTAAAAATCACATCATCTACATCCAGTTGTTTTTGTAATTTCTCATAGTGTTTTTTTACGAACTCCTCAAAGTGCTCCTGAATTATTTTAATTGCCAGCGGTGTAGTTTCCTGGTCTTTTTTTCGTTCGAGCTGTAACAACAAGCACTCTCTCAGATCGCGGGCACCTGTACCCGGAGGATCAAATTGCTGGATAATTTTAAGCACTGAACTCAGTTCCTCTTCTGTAGCAGTTACATTTTGTGAAAATGCAAGATCATCTACCATTGCATCGAGCGGCCTTCTTAAATATCCGTCTTCATCAATGCTGCCAATAAGATACTCACCCAAATGATAAAAGTGATCGTCAAGATCTTCCATCCCCAATTGTTCTTCCAGGTATTCATGGTAGCTCCTTGAAACAGGCACAGGTAATACCCGCTTATCGTCCTGCTCCGGATAATTTTCATCCCGCATCTTATATTCTGCCACTTCATCCTCGTCCATATAGTCGGCGAGATCAACATCATTATCAGCAGAAAAATCATCTTCATCATTTGACTCTATATCTTCTATTTCTTTTTCATCGGCAGCTACTTCTTTTTCATCTTCTGTTTTTTCTGCTTCGGTTTTTTCTTTCGCACTTTCATTTTCTGCTGCTGTTTCTTCCTCATTTATAACTGTAGCTTCTTCTTCCTCCTCATCTCCTGTAAGCCCCTCTTCCAGGGCAGGATTAGCCTCCAGCTCGTCCTTAATTCGCTCCTGTAATGCATCTGCCGGTACCTGCAATAATTTAATAAGCTGAATCTGCTGTGGTGACAGCTTCTGCAACATCTTTTGAAATTGTCCCTGCTTCAGCATTTCTATGGCAAGCTTCTGTTAAAAAATTTCCGTAAAGATAACGTTCAATCACATGACAGCGAAAGTTTTCTCGGACAGCAAGCAAAAATTAATAGCTATTTTCGGGCTTCATTTTTTTAAAATTTATCTCTGATTAAGACATACATAATAACGCCAATGTGGATTATTGTGCTTGAAAAATTTAGTGACTTTTTATTCTATGAATACAGTTTCAATAAAGGATGTTTACAATCACGAAAATGAAATCATAACGCTTTCGGGATGGGTTTCCAATAAACGTTCAGGGAAAGGCCTCTACTTTATAATTCTGCGTGATGGCAGCGGATTTTGCCAATGTGTGGTAGATGAAAAAAAAGTAGGAGCAGAATTTTTTTTAAATACGGGTAAGCTAACAATGGAAAGTTCTTGCAAAATAACCGGGAAAGTGGTAAAGGATGACCGGCAGATTGGGGGTTACGAGGTACAGGCCGATTCTGTTGAAATTATCAGCATTGCGGAGGAATACCCGATTTCAAAAAAAGAACATGGCGTTGATTTTTTAATGGATAACCGCCATCTCTGGCTTCGCTCACAAAGGCAATGGGCAATAATGCGCATTCGCAATTCAATAATCCTGGCAATACATAGTTTTTTTAAACAGGAAAATTTCATACAAACGGATGCTCCTATTTTCACGGGTAATGCCGTTGAAGGGACCAGCACTTTATTCGAAACGGATTTTTATGGTGCACCCGCTTATCTTTCACAGTCGGGGCAGCTATATGGAGAAGCGATGGCAATGGCTTTTGGAAAGATTTATACGTTTGGTCCCACTTTTCGTGCAGAAAAATCGAAGACCAGAAGGCACCTTTCTGAATTCTGGATGATTGAGCCGGAAATGGCCTTCTATGATCTTGATATGAATATGGATCTGATTGAGGCGTTTATAAAATACATTGTCAGGCAGCTTTTGTCCGAATGTAAAAATGAATTTGAAATAATAGAACGTGATATCCATGTTCTGGAAAGTACCGTGAATAAAAAATTTCCAAGACTTACTTATGATGAAACGGTACAAATTATAAAGGGACAGCAAAATGCAAATGGTAAAAACTCAATAGGCTCACTTGAAGATGATTTAAATAAAGTGAATGCTCGTATCAATGAAGTGCAGAATAGTCTAAGTGATATTGATTCCAGGCTGAAAAATACTTCAATGAAAAAAGGTGAAATTACTTTCAACCAAAATAAAACCGATCAGCTGAGAAATGAATTAAAAGATCTTGAAGAGGATGCCCGGAACATTCCGCTATGGATGGAAAGCGCGAAAAATTTTGAATACGGCAACGACCTTGGCGGAAGTGATGAGACAGTGATTACGAGGCTTTTTGATGTGCCTGTAATGGTATATAACTGGCCGCATGCCGTAAAGGCTTTTTATCTTAAAAGGGATGCGGATCCCCGGTGGGCAAAAGGTGTTGATTTACTGGCCCCTGAAGGATATGGTGAAATTGTTGGTGGAGGAGAGCGGGAAACGGATATTAATTTGCTGAAGGAAAAAATAATTGAGCATAAATTACCGATGCAGGCTTTTGAATGGTATCTTGATTTACGCCGCTACGGATCAGTGCCGCATTCCGGTTTTGGTCTTGGATTGGAGAGACTGGTTGCCTGGGTTTGCAAGCTACCGCATGTAAGGGAAACCATCCCTTTTCCAAGAATGTACGGGCGGCTTGAACCCTGATTATTTAGAGGATTATTGTTTTAATCTTACCAACGTAAATATAGGTTCCGGTACCTAATCTGATTTTTTAAATGCCTTTGACAGATTCCGTTAAGCCATATTGGGCGAACCTCGATGCTTTACGCTTCATAGCTTTTATGGGTGTATTTATGGCACATGTGTATAGCTTATCAATATCCGAAATGCGTGTACCGGCATGGATGGCAGGAATTAAGGAATGGTCTCAGGCAGGAGGCCTGGGATTAAATTTTTTATTTGTATTGTCAGGCTTTCTTATCACCTATTTATTGCTTCTGGAAGAAAAAGTAAAAGGCATTTTTCACATCCGCAACTATTTTATCCGGCGTACGCTTCGGATCTGGCCACTTTACTTCCTGGTAGTTGCTGCATCATTTTTACTATTGCCGCCTGTGTTAAATGCGCTGGGTAAATCTTATGCGGAAACCGCAAATCCGTGGTATTATATTTTATTTATCAGCAATTTTTATATCCTCAGTTACGGCTATCCGTATTCTCCTCTGCTTGCCATCCTGTGGTCACTCGCAGTGGAAGAACAGTTTTATTTGATATGGCCGTGGCTGATGAAGGGCTTTAAGAATTTCAGACGGGCGCTCTTTGTTTTGCTGCTCATCATTTCTGTTCTCTTCCGATGGATTCATGAAGGTGACAGTAAGATTCTATTCTTCCATACACTAAGTCTTTTGGGTGATTTTGCAGTAGGAGGGTTGCTGGCAGAGATGGTTATACTTAAAAATAAATTCTTCGTGAAATTGACAGCAATATCAACTCTTAAAATTTTAACTGGTTACATAATAATTGCACTTATGATTATTTTTTACCGGCAGATCTTTCATTTTGGACTAGCAATCATTTTTGAGAGGTTATTGTTCGCATTGGCATTTTCCTTTATAATATTCGAACAGACTTTTTGTGTGAACCGCATATTCAATGCAGCATCCATTCCATTCATCGCATGGCTTGGCAGCATTTCCTATGGACTATATTGCTTTCATGAGCTGGCAATACTTTTGGCAAAAAATTTATTAGCTCATCTCCACTTACTCTATAAGCCAACGGGCCATTTTCTGTTTTTACCTGCCTTTGCATTTGTTATCCTTTTGCCCCTTGCAATAATTAGTTATTATGTCTATGAAAACAGATTTCTAAATCTAAAAAAGCGGTTTGAACTTTAGTGAGAAAATCAGGTTCAAAGCTATCAGAATCTTATTCATGAATTTGATCATTTAAACTGTTCATATTAATTCAGATTTAGCCATTGCTGTTTGTTACCTGAAAAGCTTTTGCTTTTGTTGACGATAAGGGAATATAAAACTTCTTTGCAGACAGGCAATAATTCATATAAACGGAAGCAGTAAGCAACAGCAGCGCAACAATCTGGTGGACCTCAGCAGTAAATACAGGGATCTTTCCAAGCGAATTCCATAGCGTTAATATGCCTAAAGTGATTTGAATAACTACTAAGATAAGCATGGTAATTGCTCCGGGCATCAGGGATGAATGCACTCTTTTTTTTCTGCAGGCATAATAGAAAGAGCCTATTGCCAAACCTATAAAAAGGCCGAGAGAGCGATGAATAACCTGGATCATCGCCACGCTGGAAAATAAATTAGCTGCCGCAGGTGAATGAATAAATAATCCATCAGGGATCCACTTATCTCCAAACTTTGGAAAGGTGGGATAAAAAAGAGCGGCATGGTTTCCTGCCATTAGCCCTCCGTAAAAAATTTGCACGAAGAGCAGGCCCGTAATCAGGTAGGAAAATTTTTTTAAGGAAGGTGGTTGATAATCTTGAACTGACTGCCCTATGGTTTCAAGTGCTACCCAAAACAGGTAACAATAGAGGACAAGAGCAAGAACCAGGTGGGCACTAAGGTCAACAGCATTTACGCTGGGTTTATCAGTTAACCCGCTGCTCACCATTATCCAGCCAAGTAAACCCTGGAGAGCACCAAGCATAAAGGCAATAAGCGCTTTGATAAGCAGTTGCCTGCTGATCATTTTTTTAAACAGAAAATAGACAATAGGAAAAACAAAAACAATAATGAATAGCCGTGCCCAAAGGCGGTGCAAATATTCCCAGAAAAATATTGCCTTGAAGCTGATCAGGGTCATGCTGCTGTTCATAATTTTGAACTGCGGAGTTTGCCTGTACAAATCGAAAGCATGATCCCACGCCTGCTGGTTCTGCGGTGGTAGGGTGCCCATTATCAGGTCCCATTGTGTAATGGATAATCCGGATCCGGTGAGCCTGGTAATACCACCCAGCAATACCTGGACGAATATCATAAATACTCCAATTAACAGCCAGATACCAACAACTCGTCGCGATTTTTTATCCATGAAATAATTGCTGAAGCAAAATTAGGAAAGAATCTTTTGCCTGTGGGCTGGTTCCTGATCTTCATTGGAAGTACAACCTGTATGAAAGTTGCAAAGGCTATAAAAGTGAAAAATCCTAAAAAGAAAAAACTAAGTAAAGAATTTTTATAGGGGTATATGCGATCGGAGGATTGTTTTTCACGAAAACAAAGTTTAATAATTAATCTGAATTTAATGGCTGAACCGATCGGTATAAATGCCTTCAGCTCATTTCATTCTTCTGCTGAATTGCTCTCCTGGTTTTTATTTTATTTTTGAAACCTATACTATATCGTTAAAAAATGGAAAAGGGCTATAAGCCGGAGCAGTTGGCAAATATCGTTAAGGGAAAATTGATTCAGCGATTTTCCTCCGCCATTATTGAACATATTGTACTCGATAGCCGTAAGCTTATTTATCCTGCCCAATCGGTATTTTTTGCATTGAAAGGTGCGCGCCGGGACGGCCACCAATTTATCACTGACTTATATGATCGGGGTGTCAAAACATTTATTGTGAATGACATTCCTGAAAATGATTTATCGGAAGCAAACTTCATAAAGGTAAAAGATACGGTGCAGGCGCTGCAATTGTTAGTTGCTTTTCATCGTAAAAGCTTTAACATTCCTGTAATTGGAATTACAGGAAGCAATGGAAAAACGATTGTTAAAGAATGGCTGTATCAGTTGCTTCAGCCTGATTTCAGTATATGCAGAAGCCCCCGGAGTTATAACTCTCAGACAGGAGTCCCTCTTTCGGTATGGCAGCTAAGTGATTTTCATGATCTGGCAATTTTTGAAGCAGGTATTTCACAACCAGATGAAATGGGAAATCTTCAGAAAATCATCGCGCCAACCATAGGTATCTTCACCAATATAGGTAAGGCTCACAGTGAGGGTTTTTTAAATATTCGCCATAAGATCAATGAAAAGCTTAAGCTCTTTGCACACACAGAGGTCATTATTTTCCGGCGTGATTACCTGGACATTAATGAATGCATTCTAACTGTGAAAGCACAAATGAAAAGGGCTGATCCTGATTTCGAAGGCTTCCATACATTCTGCTGGAGCATGGAAAATCCGGAGGCGGATGTTTGTATAAAATCAATTGAAAAAAAACCATCGCACACTTACATTCAGCTTGAACACAATGGTGCGCATTTCATTTTCAGCATACCTTTTATTGATGATGCTTCCATTGAAAACGCTATTCACTGCTGGTTGGTGCTGCGGTTTATGAAGATTGATCCGGAGATAATAGCACAGCGTATGCCCGGGCTTAACCGGGTTGCCATGCGTTTAGAAATGAATGATGCCATCAACAATTGTTCTTTAATTAATGATTCTTATAATTCTGATATCAACTCGTTAACCATCGCGCTTGATTTTTTAAGCCAGCAAAAACAGCATCCCCATAAGACACTGATTCTGTCTGATATACTGCAAAGTGGATTGAGTGATGAAAAATTGTACCGCGATGTGGCTAACCTGATGAGCTCAAAAGGAGTAACGCGGTTTATTGGTATTGGCCCTGCCATTTCACGACAGCACCAGCTGTTTGTAATAAACGATAATATTTCCGCCTCGTTTTTTTTATCTACTGAGGAATTTTTGAAATCTTTTTCAGGTGACCAATATCATGATGAGACCATTTTATTAAAAGGCGCCCGCAAATTTGAGTTTGAACAGATCAGTAAATATCTTATTCAAAAGGCCCATGAAACCATTCTTGAAGTAGACCTCAATGCCTTACTGCATAATCTTACTGTTTTTCAGTCGCAGCTTGGTTCCCAGACAAAGATTATGGTGATGGTAAAAGCATTTTCTTATGGCAGCGGAAGCTTTGAAATTGCAAATGCATTGCAGTTCCATAAAATAGATTATCTGGCCGTAGCTTATTCTGATGAAGGAATTGAGTTGAGGAAGGCGGGTATTAACCTGCCCATTATGATTATGAATCCTGAACAGCAAAGTTTCGAGGGAATTATTCAATATCATCTCGAGCCTGAGCTGTACAGCTTGCGGCTGTTAAAGCAATTTCAGCAAACTATAGCCTTTTCGTCAAAACCATTTCCGGAAGGGTATCCAGTTCACCTGGAGCTGGAAACGGGAATGAATCGTTTGGGAATCGGAGCTGAGAACGTTGAAGAATTGCTGCAGCTGTTAACAGCAAATAAAAGCTTACGTGTTAAATCTGTGTTCACCCATCTTGCAGGCAGTGAAGATCCGCTGCTTGATGAATTTTCCCGAATTCAAATCAATCGCTTTCAAAAATTAAGTGAAAAAATAGTGCGGCAATTACCCTATCCGGTATTACGGCATGTACTTAATTCAGCAGGTATAATTCGTTTTCCGGAAGCTCATTTTGATATGGTGCGGCTAGGAATCGGATTATATGGAATTGATTCAACAAATAAAATCCAGCACCAGCTCAGGAACGTAAGCACTCTGAAAACAACCATTTCACAAATAAAAAAGATTCGGGCTGAAGAAACGGTTGGGTATGGAAGAAAAGGGATGGCGCTTACAGATTTAATGGTTGCCACGGTAGGGATCGGTTATGCCGATGGCTTATCGAGAAACTTAAGTATAGGGAAAGGTAAGATGATGGTTCGTGGAGTGTTGACACCAATAATAGGGAACATCAATATGGATATGGCAATGATTGATATTACCGCGGTGCCGGAGGCAGAAGAGGGAGATGAGGTGATTGTATTCGGGGATATGCTTCCCGTGCAAAAGCTGGCGGAATGGGCTGGCACCATTCCCTATGAAGTGCTGAGTACTATTTCCCGAAGAGTAAAAAGGGTGTATTTCCAGGAATAGTTTTAAGCTGATCCGCCAGCTTTTTTCAATATACAGGTTATTATATAGGAATTCTTTGGTATGATTTCTGCCAAAATTGAAGTGTTTTCATAATCAAAAATTAAATCTATGAATGCAGCAATAGATGCTAAGAAAATAGTTCAGGCAATTGTAATATGCTACCTGGTGGTTTTAACTTCTGCCATTTCATTTGCCCAGGAAAACCCATTGCCAACGCCGCCTGCTACACCTACGTTAGATAAGCAGGATTCATGGCAATCTTTTACTTTAGAATTGAAAGATAAGTATCAAAAAATAAGCAATGAAGTGGCCGACATCAGGAAGCAGGCCACAGAAAAGAAAATTGATTCGCCTTCACTTAATGACGCTTTATCTGATTTTGATGAAGCCGCCAAAAATTTTGAACAGCAAATCGGGCAGGAAAGCAGTATTACAGCTGATAGAAGAAGCTCTTTTAAAAGTGATGTAAGTAATCAGTGGGATAAGGTAAATACTGCGTATAATAAAGTAAGGGAAGAATGGGATAAGGTTAACAAATAATTTTTTGTTAGATTTTACCTTTCCCAAGTCTATCGAGTAATTCAGGAATTTGTTCAACACTGATACGCTTGGCCCGGATTACCTTTTTTTCATCCAAAATATAAATCACCGGGGTACTGTATATATCATACAGCTGACGAAAGTTACTTAAGTGCTGAGCGTCATTTACGTTGATCCAATCTCCAAGCTTATTATCCCGGATAAATTTTTTCCATTTTGATTCTTCTACCTCAATGTCAATTGCATATACCTTTAAATCGCTGCCATTCTTTTTCAGGGAATCAGTAACATGTTTCAGCTTTGGAATTTCCTTCTGACAATGGCTGCAGTCGGGATCCCAAAAAACCAGTATGGTAAATTTAGCTGGCACCTTGCTCAATATTTCCCAATTACCAATGGAATCTTTTAACGCTATTTCAGGTGCAGTGCTGCCGATCAGGTTGGGCGCAATTTTTCTCGCCCGGTCCGTTATTTTTGAAAGACTGGCTGAATCCATCCAGTACGCCTGGCCGGGTATGTAATAATTTTCTACCATATGAACGAATACGGCATCAAGCCCCATAATTTTAGAAGTCTCATAAGTATAAGTGATCCACCAAACCACATATTTAAACACTTCACTGTCTCCTTTGGCTTTAGCCACTACTAAATCTGCTGCTTTATCGATAGAGTCCGGAATCTGCGGTGTAATATCCTGAATATATTTTTTCAGCTTCGATCCTAAAATAGGAGTTCTTAATAACCTGCTGTCTTGAAAGTCTATATTATCCAGAAAGTGATCTTTAAAATAATGATAGGCAAATAAAGAATCTTTTTTTCCATTAGGCAGCGTGGGTGTTTCTTTTGGTATTTCCGGTTCCGGCATCGATTTAAACACTTTTGCTAAAAAGGTCTCCGGGTAATCAGAAAGGTATTTTTCCCGGTATGCCATTAACTCTTCCTCATTTTTCTTAGTCTGTTCCCTGAGGTTTGAAGAATCTTCCTTTGTTTTAGCAACCTTGAGACTGTCATCCCACTTTAAGGATTTTCTCTGAAGCTCAATTGCCGTACGGAGGTAATCATAAAATAGCTGGTTGTCTCTGGAGTCCTTAACCTTCATGTCCCGGATGGGATCGCTCCAGGACGTTTCTATTGTAAAATATTGTTCGCGGTCAACGATCATTTCAAAATAATGCTTATCAGGAAAAACAAAAAGATAGATACCACCGGGAAGCATTTTTTTTCCATTAAATACTGCCGTGCCATTCCGGTCTGATCTTACGGTATCTACGATGTATTGCTTGTCTCCATAATAGTTCGCCAGGAAGCAAGTGGTATCCTTCATTTCCGGAATATGAACTATAATCTGATGTCCTGTTTTTTGACCCATACTAAATTGGCTCAAAACAGCTGAAAACAGGATGAAAAGAATAATCCGAAGCTTTGCACAAATATTCATAGTCGCAAAATTAAATGGTTTTAAAATACCTGAAGAATTGCCACTCAGGGCTGCGAACCAAAGTGATTAATTATGACTCTGATTACCAACTTAAACGTTAGGAACATATCTTTGCGGCCGTTAATCCGCGCATATCCTTACAAAAAACAGTCATCAAAGGAGTTGCTATTCACAATTACCATTATTAAGATTCTATACATTTATGGCTAACATTGGCAAAATCAAGCAGATTATAGGTCCAGTAATCGATGTAAGTTTTGAAGGGAAAGATTCTACTCTTCCGGAAATTCTGAATGCGCTCGAGGTTACACGTGATAACGGGCAAAAATTAATACTGGAAGTACAACAGCATCTTGGTGAAGACGGCGTGCGCACTGTAGCGATGGATTCTTCTGAAGGGTTAATGCGCGGAATGGATTGTGTCGATACAGGCATGAATATTAAAATGCCAACGGGTGAAAAAATAAAAGGCAGGCTATTCAATGTGGTTGGGCAGGCCATCGATGGAATTGGAGATGTAAGTAATGAAGGGGGCTATCCCATTCACTCCCGTCCGCCCAGATTTGAAGATCTTACCACCCAGTCAGAGGTTCTCTATACTGGTATTAAAGTAATAGACCTCATTGAACCATATTCAAAAGGAGGTAAAATCGGGTTGTTTGGGGGAGCGGGGGTAGGGAAGACCGTATTAATCATGGAGTTAATCAACAACATTGCAAAGGCCTATGCCGGTATGTCTGTATTTGCAGGTGTTGGAGAACGGACCCGTGAAGGAAATGATTTGCTGCGCGAAATGATTGAATCCAATGTTATCCGGTATGGTGATGAATTTAAACATAGTATGGAAAAAGGAAGCTGGGATCTTTCTAAGATTGACCGTGAAGAGCTTTCCAAATCCCAGGCAACATTAGTATTTGGTCAAATGAATGAGCCACCCGGCGCCCGTGCACGGGTTGCCCTTAGCGGATTAACGGTAGCCGAATATTTTCGTGATGGAGATCCTAATGAGGCTAAAGGAAAAGACATTCTATTTTTTATTGATAACATATTCCGTTTTACGCAGGCCGGATCCGAAGTATCCGCATTGCTGGGCCGAATGCCTTCAGCAGTGGGATATCAGCCCACCCTGGCAACAGAGATGGGAATTATGCAGGAGCGGATCACGTCAACTAAAAGAGGATCCATCACTTCAGTACAAGCAGTATATGTACCGGCAGATGATTTAACTGACCCGGCACCTGCAACCACGTTTGCCCACCTGGATGCAACCACGGTTTTGAACAGAAAAATTTCTGAATTAGGAATTTATCCTGCGGTAGATCCTCTGGATTCAACGTCGCGGATCCTTACTGTAAATGTAGTAGGGGAACAGCATTACAATACTGCCCAGCGGTTGAAGATGATTCTGCAGCGCTATAAGGAATTACAGGATATTATTGCTATCCTGGGTCTTGATGAATTAAGTGAGGAAGACAAGCTCACTGTATCCAGAGCCCGGCGTGTGCAGCGCTTCCTGTCGCAACCATTCCATGTTGCCGAACAATTTACAGGTCTAAAAGGAGTGCTTGTTCCCATAGAAGAAACCATCCGCGGATTTAATATGATTATGGATGGTGAAGTGGATGAATTTCCGGAAGCAGCCTTTAACCTGGTAGGGACCATTGATGATGCAATTGAAAAAGGGAAGAAAATGATGGAGGCAGCAAAGAATTAACCGATACCATTCTTTCTGATGTTTTCTTATAAATAAACAAATTTACTTCACTCTTTATCACTCACTTCTATTATGCAACTCGATATTCTTACTCCGGAAAAAAGAATTTATAGTGGAGAAGCTGATGCAGTTATGTTTCCGGGCACAGAAGGAGTCTTCCAGGTTTTAAATCACCATGCACCGTTGATTGCTTCGATTAAGGAAGGAAAAATAAAAGTAAATCTTAAAAAAGAAGAGTTCTTCTATACCGTACAAAGTGGATTTGTAGAAGTATTGAAAAATAAGGTCACTGTATTGGTAGAGGGAGCAATTGCAGGTTAATTCCTTGCTGAATAAATTTCACAGCATTTTTTTCCCACACATAAAATAACCTGTCTTGCGATTTTGGCTATGGTGCAAGCTACCGGAGATTGTTATTTCCAAAAATAAAATCAGTGTTTGTATTTTCCTGGATGTCATTATACTTGGAGCAATCCGTTTCAATTGTGAAATCGCCGGAGGGAGGTACAAAATGGGACTTAGTGGAAATGTTAAGTGATTTATCAGCATAGCAGCTTTTCATAAAGTAAGCCCACACGGGAAGTGCCATATTAGCACCCTGTCCATAAAAGGTAGACCGAAAACGGATGATGCGGTCATCTCCCCCTACCCAACAACCTCCTACAACCTGCGGAGTTATGCCCATAAACCAGCCATCGGTGTTATTCTGAGTAGTACCTGTTTTCCCCCCCATCTCCGAGGCAATACCATAAGCGGATCGTAAACGGCGGGCAGTACCATAGTTAACTACATTTTCAAGCATTTTTACCATCACATAAGAAACCTGCTCACTCATTACTTCAGCACGCTTGGTTGTAAAATCATGAATTACGTTTCCTTTATTGTCTTCAATTCTGATTAAATATTGTGGCTGAGTATATACACCCTTATTTGCAAATGTGCCATATACGCCTGTCATCTCATAAATTGAAATGTCAGGAACACCAAGGCAAAGAGAGGGATAGGGGTCCATTTTACTGGTGATGCCCATTCTTTTTGCAAGATCTATCATTGGCTGCGGTCCGATTTGCTTCATTAGAAAAGCACTTATGCAATTAACGGAACCCGCAAGGCCCTGATACAGGTTAAGCAAACCGCCATACCTGCCATCTGAATTTTCGGGAGACCAGTTCTGAAAATTTTCGAATACCACCCGTTCATTGGGGACTTCAAAACAAGGTGAATATCCATTATCAATAGCTACGCTGTATAAAATCGGCTTAATGGCAGACCCCACTTGTCGTTTTGCATTAATGTTTACATGATCATATTGAAAATAATGGTGGTTAATACCGCCTACCCATGCGAGCACAGATCCAGTGCTGGCATCCATCGCCATGAACCCGCAATGCAGAAAGAACTTATAATACTTCAGCGAATCCCACGGACTCATAACAGTATCCACATCACCATGGTAGGAAAAAACGGTCATGGGTAACTTTGTCTGAAAGGCATGCAGAATGGAATCTTCTGAAAATCCTTCGTACTTCATCCTCGTCCACCTTTCGCTTTGTTTCATTGCATCTTCTATGTACTTATTATTTTTCCCCCACGGAACACTGCTTTTATAACTTTGATAAAACTGCTGCTGCAATTCTTTCATATGCTTTTGAACAGCAACCTCTGCATATTGCTGCATGGTGGAGTTGATAGTAGTATATACTTTTAAGCCATCCTTGTAAATATTATATTGCGAACCATCGGGTTTCTTATTCTGTTTACAAAAATTTACTAAATCCTGGCGGAGATATTCCCTGAAATATGTTGCAAGTCCCTCATTATGGTCGGGGCTTACATAATGCAGCGTGATAGGTGTTTTTTTTAAAGCGGAGGCCAGCTGATTTTTTAGAAAGCCATATTTTACCATTTGGGATAATACTATGTTTCTTCGTTTTAATGCATTTTCCGGATTGCGGCGTGGATTGTATAAGGTAGCACCCCGCAGCATGCCAATCAGGACGGCTGCTTCCTCTACTTTTAAAGAATCCGGAGTCTTGCCAAAATAGGTTAGTGCTGCTGATTTAATGCCGAAGGAATTTTCGCTGAACTGTACTGTTTGAAGATAGAGATCCAGAATTTCATCTTTAGTATAACGCCTTTCAAGTTTTACGGCTATTACCCATTCTTTAAATTTTGAGAAGATAGTGGTTATGACACTTGCATTCTGCGGACGCGGGAAGAGATTTTTTGCCAGTTGCTGTGTAATGGTGCTGCCTCCCCGCTTATCGCCTAAAAGAGTTGAAAAAATTGCTGCAAATTGTCCCCGGAAATCAATACCTGAATGCTGGTAAAAACGCACGTCTTCCGTGGCAATCAGGCATTTCCTGATCATGGCTGGAATTTCATCATAGGAAATCGGGGAGCGGTTTTCAAAATAATATTTGCCAAGCAATATCCCGTCGGCCGAGTATACCTCCGTTGCCAAGGAATTTTTTGGATTTTCCAGCTCATCAAAGGATGGCATTTGGCCAAAGGCACCCAACATGGCCAGTACAAACATTAGGAGAAATATTCCAAGACCCCCAGAAACGATATACCAGAAATAACGAACGTATTGTTTAAAATTTTTATTTCCGGTCATTGAGCACAAAAAAATTTAATAGTCACAACAATTGATGGATACTTATTAATTGAGATAGTCGATTTTGTTTACTAAAGTTTGTAAAGTAAATCATTCTTGAAGCGGGTAAACAAAAATCAAATTTAGAAGTAAAGGTAAAAGTCAATTTCCTTCATCATCTAAATCGTAATTTGTTTCGAAGAATTTCCGGTACTCGTCCATGTTTTTGAGCTTATAAAAGATAGGGTAGTTTTTATCGTCAATAAGGAGCAATTCATAGGAGAGATCTTCAACAGGCTCAAATACTCCATCCTGATCTGAGAGCTCATTATAATATGCAATAGCCTCCTTACTGCTTTTCATTTGCTTTACCAGGATCATTTGTGATTTAGTGTCGAGCAATTGGGAACTTACTTTGTAATTATCTATGGAATAATTCAAGGAATTATAATTATCTATAGAATCCATTACCGCCCTGGTTTTAGGAGAAATTGTATTAAAAACAATAACCAGATACTGAGGATTATCAGGATGATATTGATATGGAGAACTTTTGGTTTCTTCTTTTTTAGGAAAATTATCGGAGATATTTTCAGCAGGTTTTTCAATCTCCGGTTCTACGCCAAGGTTTATAAGAAGGTCTACTGCAATCTCATGCTCAGCACCCGTCGGGTAACGCTTTATAAAAGAATCAAGAGCTGCAATTAGCGCAGTAGTATCCTGCAGCTTTCCAATTGAAAATGCCTCCAGTAAGTCAAATTTTGATTGCAGTGGATTATCTTTAAAAAGAGTATCAGCTGCCTGGGCATGGGCAATTACATCCGGATACTTCTCGGCTACGTAATAATTATAAGTAGATGCATAGTAAGTATTTAAGGCATTCTGCTGCGCCTTTGCCTTATTCAGATAATTAGGATCAGTAAGCACTGCGGCATAAGCGCTATTAGGATAGTTGTTGATCAGCAGCTGCTTAAATGTTTCTGCTTTGGCAATATTTCCTTTTTCACTGTAAATCAGGTAAAGGCTATAGTATACACGGGAAATATTTTCGTTTTCAGGAAATCTTGATGCTAATTTTTCAAATGTTTCTGTGGCTTTAGCGCTGTTGTGTAACTCATCTTTATATATAGTGCCCAGGATATAATAAGCGTCAAAGATTTTATTGTTTGAAGCCTCCATTTTTGCAGTGGTAAGGGGAATGTTTAAAAGCATAGCGCTCAGGGCATTCTCTGCATTGTCTTTTTGAAGATTTTCGGCACCGGCACCTGTTTGCTGTTCCCCTGGTAGCGTATTTTGTCCATTAGCAGTGGTGATATCAGACGAAGATTTATTGTTTCTACGCCAGTTATCTTCATTTTTTCGGTTCCCCCATTTCTGCCTGAACTCATTAAAGCCTGTTGCTTTGAGAGAAGTGTTGTAAAAATACCAACTACTTCCCTGAGCCTGATTCTGAACAGTACTTCTGTCGTTGTTTAATTGCTGATTTTGAAACGACTCTGAATTCACAACAGAATCTCTTGACTGTTCCTGCTTTTGTCGTTCCTGTTCAGCGATCAGATCATCAATAAAACGATTTCGGTCTTTTTCGCTCATGGCAGCAAGTTTTTGCAGGCTGTCCTGTTCCAGTATAATGTAATATTGATCAGAAAGGTTTTTCAGAGTGCGTTGAAGGCTCTTGACCTGGTCAAGCGTATCGAATTTAGCGTCAAGGAATGAAACGGCACTGTCGTAGTCCGGAGAGGCAGAAAGATAATCCTGCTCATTGAAATCCATTTCTCCTAATTTTAGAAATGCCAGACCCTTTTGGTTAATATTGCTGGTGCTCTTACGAATTGAGGATTCTAAATTTTTTACTGCAATATCTTCCTTATTCTGGCGAAGATTAACTAAGGCCAGCTCATAATAAATCTGGTCATAAAAATCTTCATACCGGTCGTCCCGCACCATGGACTCAAGTTGCGCTGAAATGGCTCCCGGTGATCCTGCCCCGGAAATCACATAGTTCTTTGCTACCGCTATCCTGGAATTAAATTCCATTTCATAGGATGGCTTCATCCTGGTTATGGCGTCAAAATACTGAGAGGCTAATTTGTAGTTTTTTGTAAACTGGTAAAGCTGGGCAAGTACATACGTATACCGCGTTTTGTCTTTATGGTCTTTAGCGGAGGCTATTGCAGATTTTAATGGTTCTATCGCATTTGTATACTGCTTTTGTTCGATAAATAAATTGGTTTGAACTACACCATATTCTTCTTTTAAATTAACAGGCAATGATTTGTTTTTCATGAACGACAATACAGATTGCGCATCCGAAAATTGGCCCAGGTTGGTAAAGGTGCGGGCCATCCAGAATAAATCTTCATCATGTACAGGTGTATGTTTAAGCAATCCACCGGACGAAGATGAAGGCAGCGATGCCTGGGTTTTCGCAGCTTCTTTGGCCTCAGCATCTTCGGCAGCTTTCTGTTTTTGAGCTGCGGACTGAGGTTTACCATGGCTGCCTGATTTTGATGGAGTGCTGGTTTTTTTATTATTGCTGGCTTCCGTTAGCGCTTTTTTATCTCCAAATTTGCCGGACACATATTGGAAAGTGGCAAGTGCCGCTTCATAATTTTTCTTATAGTAATAAGCTTTGCCAATATTCAGATAAGCATCATCTGTCCATTTGCTGTCGGGATGCAGCTTTACCACAATAGTCAATCGCCTGATAACTGAATCCATGTCATTGTTCCCCGCGGCATCGTCCGGATTACCCACCTTAAAAAGAGGAAGCAATTGATCAAAATTGTATTTTCTGCTGGTAATCATTTGATTTTCAGCCTCAGTTAATTTCAGCTTTGCATAATAGAAGCCGTTATAATGTGCGGTAGTATTTTGATAAACACGACCTATAGCCGACCTCTCGCCTTTCTTTGAAGATGAGCAACCTGCAATAAGAAGGAAAGCAGCACTTATTGTACAAACTAATAATACAATTTTCTTCAAGAGGTATTTTTTAAAGCCTAAAATTAACTCTTATACCGTGATTTTATTTTGTTCCTGAGCAGACAATAGAGAAATATTAGCTAACAAAATCAGGCAAAAAACTGCAAATAATTATCAAAGCGCAATCAGCAAGCCTTGTATTAAAACTATGGTTTCGCTCAGAAATTATTGATTGTAATTCTGAAAGCGAAAGGCACCTAAACTATTACGCATCTAATTAATTTTCAGGATTAAACACTTAAGAATAAATTATAGAATCCTCCGTTTCTCAAAAATTTTTGTTTGGCGCTAAATGTAAACTGTTAGTATTTCGCGGGGCTGTGACTTTTCTATGACAAAACCAATTCTTACAAAGTCATGCGATAATAACGCTTTTGAAATCAACCGGACGCTGATCACTGATAGTGAGAAGCCCGGAGTAAAGAATGGTCTGATCAGCTATTTTTCATTTATAAAAACACCAATAACATGAAAAATTGTTTACATTTTTTAACAACACTGTTATGCTGCCTTGTAATTTTTGTTTTAAGTGCCGGATCCGGTTACTGCTATACGGTTACAGGTCTCAAGGCAACCTTTAAAAGCGGTCAGGTATTTCTAACCTGGGTAAACCCATCTTTTTCAAATTTAAAATACAAGATCTATCGCTCCACGTCAAAAATTACCTCATCAATTCAAATTACTTCTTCTGCTTATCTCGGTTATGTGATGGATAATTCATCAAAAAATATCCGGAAATCTAAACTTGAAAACAAGGATTATTTTTTTGTGACAAATGCTGCAGACGGACCACTTAAAAGTAATCAGGGACTGTATGTAGCAACCAGTATTAAAAACAAGCAATACTACTACGCGGTTACGGTTGTCACGCTTAATGATGATAAGGAAAACAAGACTATTGTGCAGGGGAGCAATAGTCTATCAAAAGCCGTTTCTGAAACAATTGAAGGCCCCCAGCCGGTTTTACAACAGAGCGAAACACTAAAAGATGGTACCATTCAATATGAGTACGTTAACTGGGGCGATAATCAGGATGCGCCTGGTTATCCTGCTTTTAACAATTGCGGTTCTTACGGATATAATTTTTCAGTATTCAAACATGGCAGTGGAAAAAGCGAATTATTCGTTTTAGTAAAGGATGATAATCCTTTCGAAGATGCTTCTGATCTGTGCTCCGATTGTTCAGTATTGAAACCCGACGACTGGCTGCCCAACGAAAACAACACATATTGGGTGGGTTACAATGACCAGTATGATATTTATTCAGCAAGCAATCCTGTTTTCACTACCGGAATAATTAAAACCTATACCCAGGCGAGAATGGGACAGACTCTAAAATGGGCCAGATTGAATTTAAATGTTGATAGCAACAAGGTTTATATTACAGGAACCTCTCACAATGGTTTTGGGGCAATGTTCACCGGCCAGTTAAATACCGATCAGATTGCAGCCGTATATGGCGTAGTTCCACCTATACTTATTAAAGCGGAAAATGGATCGAGCCGTGAACGGCAATGGTGTGATAACTCGGTAGACCTGCCAACTGACATTACGGATCCCCGAACAAATGAGCCTGTTCCTGTCTGGAAATTATTTGATAACCGTTTTATGGACCGCCTGAATTACGATTCTTATATTCCTTTCATGGGTGGTGTTAACGGCAAGAATGACATTACTGTAGGCTGGGTTCAAAAGTTTCATTGGTATGATTCATTAAACGCAACCCGTGCCGGAGGCACCTGGTATTGGGACCAAAGGGATCATGGAGGTGATGGTTCGCAGTTTACTCCGGATGAAACCAAACCGGATTATGAGCGATATGCCATTCATAAGTCATACCCCGCATTTGCATATTGCTCTATCAATCAAAATCCCGGTGATGGTGATTCGAAAAATGGCGATCCATATGGAGCCATAAATGGATATCTTGACTGGGAAGATGGTTCATTAACTGACGAGGCATGCAGCTATGCAGTCACCTGCTTTGTAAAAGATTTTTATGTAGGCGGAAAACTTGATAAAGAACAATATAAATCATGTACGAGTGATATTACTCTGCGGAGAGTTCAAAAATTTAAGCCCGGAATGGGAGAAAAAATCTCATGGGCTGTTAAAAAGGAAGGCAATGAGATTCAAAGCGGCTCCTTTACTTATTACGGTGGCGCAATAACACTATATGGAGTAAAGATTTATAAATCAAAAAGTGATATTTCACTAAAAATAAATAAGTGTTCAAGCGGAAAATTAGCGGAAGACACCTTACCTGACGATCAGGTAAAAGTGGTTGCTATTCCGGATGGATACCAATTGGTGTTAAACCTTCCCTCAGATGACTACATCCGGCTTGATATATTTGATATGAGTGGAAAACTGATTTCATCCAGAATAATTGAAATGATGCGGGGCTTGAATTCCATTCCCGTTTTTTCTCCGGGGAATGGAGTCTATGTAGCATTGATGCAGGGAAATAGTTTTAACCAGGCTGTAAAATTGAATTTTATGAAGTAACTGTGATGCTTTAGAACCCAATAGTTGGGGGGATACCAACATTGAGGTTTTACAAGCATCTTCTGTTATTGTTAATTAATGATCAGGCTTTAATTAATATCTAGTTTCTAATTTTTTAATACCAAACCACCATCATGAAAACATTCAAAAAATTATTAGCAGGGCTATGCCTTGCGTGCGGAACATTATCTTATGCTTACCCGGCATTTTCTTACACTGTTTCAAATTTATCTGCCTCTTATAAAAGCGGTCAGGTTTTTCTTATTTGGAAAAACCCTAAGGCAAACAATTTAAAATATAATGTTTATCGGAGTACAAAAAAAATTACCAGTCCGGATCAGCTTTCTTCTAATTATTTAGGAAATGTACGTGATAACTCAGGGCAGAATATAAGGAAGTCAGATGCCCAGAAGAGCTATAATTTTATAACACCTGCATCCAGTGATCCGCTTAGCAATGACGAAGGTCTTTATGTGATTACCTGTACTGATGAGGATGATTATTTTTATGCTGTAACCGTAGTTAATCTTAACAATGATTCAGAAGATAAAACTATTGATTTGGGAGAAAATTCGTTATCAGGCAGTATTGCAGAATCGGTAGGCTTTCCACAGCCTGTACTCCAGAACAGTGAAACGCTAACAGATGGAGTGATACAATATGAATATGTGCAATGGGGAAATAATCAGGATACAAAGAATTGTCCAGCATTCAATAATGCGGGCTCGTATGGTTATAATTTTTCTCTTTTTGACAGGGGAAAAAGTAAAAATGGTCCACTATATGTTTATTTTAAAGACAATAATCCTTTTTCAGAAGAGGGAACAGATCTTTGTGATAATTGCACAGTATTAAAGATGGATGATTGGTTGCCCAATGGAGGCAATACCTATTGGGTGGGGTACAATGAAAACTATGATATTTATTCTGAAACCAATCCGGTAGCTAAAAAAGGAACTGTTAAAACTTACTCGCAGGCAAGGGTAAAAAAAACTTTGCAATGGGTGCGAAACCATTGGGCAATAGACAGTAATAAGGTCTATCTCACAGGGAATTCGCATAATGGATTCGGTGCTTTATTAACGTCAGTGGTCTCGCCTAAGCAGGTAGCAGCTATTTATGTTACCTCTACACCGATATTAGTAAAAACAGTGGACGGCGACATTCGGGAACAGATGTGGTGTGATAACAGCCTGAATTTACCAAGCGACGTAACTGATCCAAATACCGGAGCAGCCATTTTAATCTGGGATTTGATGGATTCCCGCCACATGTATAACGTTGATAAAAACGATATACCGTTTAATTCAGGTGTAAATGGAAAGAATGACGTTACTGCAGGATGGGTTCAAAAATTCCACTGGTACGATTCTTTAAATGCAACCCGCCAGGGTGGAGTATGGTATTGGGATCAGCGCGTGCATGGAGGTGGGGGAGCGCAGTTTACTGATGCAGAAACTACTCCCGATTATGAACGCTACCGTATCAACCGTTCCTATCCCGCATTTGCTTATTGCTCTATTAATGAGGATCCCGGTACCGGCGACCCCAATGATGGTGATGATTATGGTGCCATTAACGGTTATCTTGACTGGGATGATGCTTCTATTGAAGATGAAGCTTGTAATTATTCCATCACCTGCTTTATTAAAGATCTTTACGTTGGAGGAAGCCCTGATAAGAATCAATATTCCTCCTGCACCAGCGATATAACCTTTCGTCGTGAGCAAAATTTTAAACCGGAAGAAGGGGACAAGATTACGTGGTCAGTAATAAATTCGGGTACTCAGATTCAGAATGGCTCATTTACCTACAACGGCGGACCGATTACACTCTATGGAGTGAAGATATACAAATCTAAAAGTGAAATCTCTTTAAAAATAAGCAAATGTTCAAGGACACAGAAATTTGAAGCGCAGCTTTCAGACCCCATTAAGGTAAATGTAGTCCCGATCCCCGGAGGATATGAAATGGTATTAAATCTTCCTTTTGATGACCATGCTGATATGAAAATTCTTGACATGAGTGGAAAGGTGGTTATAGAGCAGCATTTAGATTTAGCTAAAGGCTTAAACTCAATACCGGTTCAGTCACTTAATAATGGGTTTTATATAGCAATGCTGCAGGGAAGCCATTTCCGGCAAAGTGCAAAGCTTGATTTCTTAAAATAAAATCAGGATCGGATTCGGATTGTTGATTCCGGGGTTAACAATAAAACACCACCTGGTTTCAGCAGTCCGAATCCGATCCATATATAGTTAGGTATTATTATTGGCCCAATCAGGATTACCTATTTATAGGTAGCCATTTATACCATAATATTCTATATTCTTACTTCTGGCACCATTTTATCCCTGGAGCGTGACACTTCCCATAAATATTTCCGTAAGAGAGCATTCATTTTATAATGCTTCATCTTATTTTTTCATCACCAAATCAAAGCCTCATGAAAAATTTTTTTTACTTCCTGTCAAGGGTGTGCCTAACCATTACCCTGCTCATTTTTACAACTTCCGTATTTGGTTATACTGTAGCTAGTTTAACAGCTACTTACAAAAGCGGTCAGGTATTTCTTACGTGGCAAAATCCTGCGGCAACCAATTTGAAATATAAATTGTACCGCTCACCGGTAATGATTACCTCCTCGCTGGATTTAGCAGCAAGTACTTACCTGGGATATGTAAGGGATAATTCCTCGCAGAATATCAGAAAATCAAACGTCAAAAGATTACCTTATTACTTCACTATTGATCCTGCTTCAGGCCCTTTGGCCAGTACAAATGGTTTATACGTCGCCACCTCTGCTTCAAGTTCAAACTGGTATTATGCAGTAACTGTTGTAACCTTAAGTAATAACCAGGAAGATCAAACTATTATAGCGGGTAGCAATAGCCTGAACAACGGCGTTAATGAAGTCGTTGCAACACCCCAGCCCATACTACAGAAAACCACTTCCTTAGAAGGTGGGATTGTACAATATGAATACGTAAACTGGGGTGATAATCAGAATGCGCCAAATTATCCCCCATTTAATAATGCAGGGTCGTACGGCTACAATTTTTCCGTTTTTACAAAGGGTTCTTACACAAATAAATCGTTGTATTTTTATGTGAAAGACAACAACCCCCTTTCCAGTGACGCCACCACGCTTTGCGATAACTGCATTTCCTTAAAAATGGATGATTGGCTTCCGAATGGAAGCAATACCTATTGGGTAGGGTATAATACCGGTTACGATATGTACAGCACCACCAATCCTGTATTCAGTTCTGGTTCGGTAGGCACTTACAGCCAGGCTCGGGTAAGGCAAACACTACTATGGATTCGCAAGAATTTTCCTGTAGATACTAACAAAGTGTACTTGACGGGTAATTCCCACAATGGCTTCGGAGCATTATTTCTGGCGGTAATGAATCCCGATCTGATAACCGTAGCATATGCTTCTTCTGCACCAATTTTAGTCAAATCTGCGCCGGGGTCATCGTTTGAGCGTGAATGGTGTTCATCCGTTACAAACGTTCCTTCCGATGTTATTGACTTCAGAACAGGCATTGCCATTCCTATTTGGAATTTAATGGATATGCGTTATATGTATCGGCTCAATTATGACAGAGGCGTACCCTACCTTACCGGCGTAAACGGAAAGAACGATACGAAAGTGGGCTGGGTCGGTAAATTCCATTGGTACGATTCCGTGAATGTAACTCATCAGGGAGGTTTATGGTTCTGGGATCAGAGGCAGCACAGTGGCACAAATCGGCAGTTTACTGATATTGAAACCACTCCAAATTATGAGCGGTTCACAATGGCACATTCTTATCCTGCTTTTGCTTATTGTTCCATCAATCAAAATCCGGGTACCGGAGATTCAAAAAATGGCGATGCCAATGGAGCCTTAGATGGTTACCTGGATTGGACGGATGAATCAATAGCAGATCAATCCTGCCAGTATTCTATTTACTGTTTTGTGAAGGATATGTATATGGGCGGAATCCTTTATCCAAAACAATATGATTCCTGCACTACTGATATTACTTTACGCCACTTACAATTGTTTAAACCTTTAAGTGGACAAACCATTTCATGGTCGGTGAATAACAATGGTCAAACAGTTCAAAGCGGAAACTTTCTTTACCAGGGTGGTTGCATTACTGTTAAGGGAGTTAAAATATTCAGAAGCGGAAGCAGTATAACGCTTACTATAGACAACTGCCTGAAATCAGTGCCTGCTGAAGCAGGAATTTCTGCAAAGGCAAAAGTGATTATAACTTCAAGCGGTTATTACCTGCTGTTAGATTTGCCTGAAACTGACCCGGTTCAAATGAAAATTTTTGATCTGATGGGGAGAATGGTCAATGCCAATAATTACTATTTGGAAAAAGGAAGAAACTCAATTCCTATTCAAACTTTAACACCTGGTTTGTATATAGCTATAGCAGAAAGCCGGAATTTCAGGGAAACAGTGAAATTTGCAGTAACGCGGTAAAGATTTTAGGAAATTACTGTGCACCCTTGCAGATGATATGCAGGGGTGCACTTATTTAATGATTGCCTGAACCAATTATTTGCCCTGTATTATCCTCCGCCAACCATAGCGTAGTGGGAAACAATATCATGAATTATATAGGGTTAATATTTCTTTAACCTTAAGGTGATGTGAATATGTTTGCTTTTCCAAAATCACTCTTTTGATGATCTTTGCAATTTGCAAGAAATGGCAGAGGCAACTACCCAGCATAAATTAAGAAAATCCTGGCTCCGCCGGCTTACTGATAAGTACCGGTTGATACTTTTAAATGATGAAACCTTTGAGGAAGTAACTACTTTCCGGCTTACCCGCATGAATGTATACATCCTGATAAGCACTCTTCTTTTGATGCTGGTTCTGATCACGGTTTCTGCTATTGTTTTCACACCTTTGAAGGAATATATACCGGGGTATGCTGACGTAAATACAAAAAAAGATTTTATTGATTTAAAATTGACGAGCGATTCCCTGGAGAAAGTGATGTATGCCAATGACCTGTATCTTCAAAACATTCAGCGAGTGATAAATGGAGAGCTTCCGGTTACTAAGATCAGGGAAATCAGTAAATCTTCTGTACCCGTTTATGATTCCATTAATCCAGGAAAAATAAGTGCTTCAGAAAAATTGCTGCGGAAAGACATAGAGCAGGACCAGCGCTTTTCCATAAATGAAAAAAGTTCGGTGGTATCTCCTTCAAATAAATCCTCCATACGCAGCTTCCATTTTTTTACGCCTGTAAAAGGGTATATTACCGAGCCCTTTAATGCTAAAGAATTGCACTATGGTCTCGATGTTGTAGCGGCCGCCAATGAACCCATTAAAGCTACGCTGGATGGCATTGTAATTTTTGCTGGTTGGACCGCTGAAACCGGATATGTTTTAGCTATACAGCATACCGACAATTTAATATCTTTGTATAAACACAATTCTGTTCTGCTTAAAGAAGAAGGAAATTACGTAAAAGCAGGTGACGCCATTGCCATAATTGGTAATACCGGTGAGCTGTCGAGCGGACCTCATTTGCACTTCGAGCTTTGGTACAACGGGCTGCCTTTAAATCCCGAAGATTATATTGTATTTAATTAATTTCTTTGATAAATAATGAAACCAAATTCATAACACCAAAAATTTTCACCATGTTCAACACAAAGGATGACAAACAAATTAAAAGCCCGATGGTTTTTTCTTCCCCTTCTGCATCTTCATCTTCGT
Organism: Chitinophagales bacterium; assembly: GCA_013816805.1. Lineage (NCBI taxonomy): Bacteria > Pseudomonadati > Bacteroidota > Chitinophagia > Chitinophagales > Chitinophagales bacterium. The sequence goes on from JACDDS010000015.1 coordinate 64,533, forward strand.
CTACAGTGAACATTATAGGACCCGGTACACAAATAGTGGGTGAAATTAATTCTGAAAGTGACATCCGCATTGAGGGAAAGATTAAAGGCACTATTCACTCAAAGGCAAAAGTAACCATCGGTACGTCCGGTGTAGTAGATGGCGATATTTTATGTGATAGCGCAGATATGAGCGGGAAAATTTTTGGGAAGCTCGAAGTAAGCGATATGTTGTTTTTGAAATCCACTGCTTATCTGGAGGGCGATATTACTACCGGAAAATTAATAGTAGAAGCCGGGGCACGCTTTACGGGTTCTTGCAGGATGGGAGTTAAAGAAATAAAACCGAGTGAAAAACCTTCCCAAAACCAAATTCAAAAGAAAGAAGCTATCTGATCCCGGTTTTTTGCGCTATACCCAAATTGCGTATCAAATTATCGGAACCATAGCTATAGGCTTTATTGCAGGATATTTTGCAGATAAATGGCTATCGCCCGGATTCCCGCTTTTTGAGCTTATATTTTCTTTTGGTGCGGTAATCATTGCCCTTTACCTTGTTATCAAGAATATTTCAAAAAAGGAAGGATGAAATATTCTGTGTTCTTCGTCCGGCTGATTATCCTTACTATAATTATGGTAGTAATTGTAGCAGCACTGAATTATGTTTCTCCTTTATTTGAAGCTTTTGAAGTGTTTACCTGGATTACTCTTTTATTTTTCTTCCTGATTACGGCACTTATTTTTTATTTTGGATTGAAAGCAATCAAAACAGAAAATGCCTATAGGTTTGTATCTATCATTAATGGATCAGTATTGGTTAAAATACTTTTGTGCGGCTTTTTTATAATGGGATACGCTTTGCTTGTTAAGCCGAAAGATGTACTGTTTATTATTCCTTTTTTTTTCTTCTACATTGTTTACACCGTATTTGAAATCCGCGAATTGATTATGGCGGATAATTATGAAAGGGCTTTGAAAAAAAATGGCTGAAGAAGATTTTAGTCACATACTGCAACCCTATTTTCCGGAAGAATCCATTCAGAATGTCATTAAATGGATCAGTGATTATAAAATTATCTTTACCATTACTCAAAAGAGAAATTCTGTTTTGGGCGATTACCATTCGCCTTACAATAATCAGGGCCATCGTATTTCAGTCAACGGCGATTTAAACAGGTATTCCTTCCTCATTACCTTCCTGCACGAGATGGCCCATTTAACAACCTGGGAAAAATACAGGCGAAGTGTGCCTTCGCATGGTATGGAATGGAAGGAGGAATTTAAAGTTGTGTCGGATGAGCTGAGAGGTAAGAAGATCTTTCCGCGTGATGTAACAGCAGCTTTAAAAAGATATTTAATAAATCCGTCAGCAACCCATTGTGTTGATCCGGATTTGGTTAAGGTTTTAAATACATACAATAAAAAATCGGTCCTTCATTTGGATGATCTACGGGAAGGAATGTTGTTCTCTTCGCATGGAAACCGGACTTTTCGCAAAGGAGAAAGATTGAGAAAGCGATTTAAATGCTATGAAATTAAAACCAACAGGATCTATCTGTTTAGCCCGATGGCAGAGATAAAAAAGGTAGAAGATTTATAAAGAACTATTCACGCCGTAATAATTAAGCTTACTCAATCACATTTAAAAATTTAAAGCCGGCGTATGAATACCGGCTTTAAATTTTTTTTCAAGGCCCGATTCTTTTACAAATGGTTTCCTGATCTCTGAATTGTTGTTCTTCATTCTTAAATAGTGAGATAGCTGGTGCCAATGCCGGCATAGAAATAATTTGCAGGTACACCGCCGCCAAAATTATAAACCGTTCTGATTCCGCTGCGTAACTGTTCATTCCTGAACTGGGTGTTGCATAGTCTAAATTAAAGTCCCGTTGAAAATACTGTGCTTGAGCTGACAAGGTGACCATCAGCAGTGATAAGAAGAAAAGTTTTTTCATTATGTAAGAAATTAAGGGTGAACAAAAATTAATAAATCAATATTTGAAAACTGTGTTGAGAATAATTAATACGTAAGGTTTATTATAATTTTTGGTTAATAATTTTATCAACTTTATAGATTATAGATTCAGCAGTGGTTGATTTATTTTTTTCATTGCCGGATAGGTTATCGAAAATTACCTTTACTCACCTCAATGGTTAAATTCCATATCAGTTAGTCCATGCAGAAAATAAAGAAGCTTCTTGTTGCAAACAGGGGGGAAATTGCCATACGGGCCTTACGTGCTGCTTCAGAATTAGGCATTCGCACCGTTGCAGTGTATACCTATGAAGACCGTTATTCTCTGCACCGGTATAAGGCCGATGAGGGTTATCAGATAGGGCCTGATGAAGAGCCATTGAAGCCTTATCTCGACATTGAGGAAATTTTAAGGATAGCAAAAGAGAATGAAGCAGATGCCATCCATCCGGGATACGGCTTTCTTTCTGAAAATGTCCGGTTTGTAAAACGATGTAAAGAGGAAAATATAATTTTTATTGGCCCTGCCGCTGAAGTGATGGAACAGCTTGGCGATAAGGTGGCTTCAAAAATTGTGGCTCGTTCCTGTAATGTGCCGGTCATTGAAGATAACCACGAAGATTTACTGAATTCATCCATTGCATTAAAAGAGGCTGAACGCATCGGTTTTCCGGTGATGTTGAAGGCCAGTGCAGGTGGTGGCGGACGCGGAATGCGGGTATTACACAATGCAGATGAATTTGAGAAAACCTTTAATGAAGCGCGGCGCGAGGCAATGAATGCCTTTGGTAACGACACCATGTTTCTCGAAAAGTTTGTCGATGATCCGAAGCATATTGAAGTGCAACTGCTGGGTGATGAATTCGGAAACATAGTTCACCTGTATGAGCGGGATTGCAGCGTTCAGAGAAGGTTTCAGAAAGTAGTGGAAGTAGCTCCTGCTACGTCTGTTAAACAAGAGGTTAAAGACAAACTCTATGAATACGCACTGCTTCTGGCGCATTCCGTCAACTATAATAATGCCGGCACAGCAGAGTTTCTGGTGGACAAGGAAGACCATATTTATTTCATTGAGGTAAATCCAAGAATTCAGGTAGAGCACACTGTTACGGAAGAGATTACAGGAATTGACATTGTGAGGAGCCAGATACTGATTGCAGATGGAAAAAGACTGGATTCGCCGGAAATTGATATACCATCGCAGCAGGGAATTCCCTGCCACGGTGTTGCGATTCAATGCCGCATCACTACGGAAGATCCACAAAATAATTTCAAGCCTGATTACGGGACCATCATTGCCTACAGAAATGCCGGTGGGCATGGTATACGAATAGATGAAGGAAGCTCTTACCAGGGTGTCAGAGTTTCTCCCTTCTTCGATTCCATGCTTGCTAAGGTTACTGCACACGGAAAAACACTGAAGGGTGCTGCTGCAAAAATGTACCGTACACTTACCGAATACCGGATTCGTGGAGTGAAGACAAATATTCCCTTCCTTGAAAAGGTAATCACCAACCCTGTTTTTGCAGAAGGAAATGCAACGGTAAAGTTTATTGAGAAATATCCTGAACTATTCCAGGTGAGCCAGCAGCAGGACCGGGGAACTAAGGTGCTGCGCTATCTCGCTGAGGTAATGGTTAATGGAAATAAAGATGTTACAAAAAAGGACCCCTCCAAAGTATTTCAAACACCTAAAATTCCCGACTTCAACCATTTTGAAAAACTTCCTTCAGGTACTAAGCAACAGCTTAATCAATTAGGTCCCGAGAAATTTTCCCGATGGTTAAAAGACAAAAAAGAGATCCAATATACCGATACCACTTTCCGGGATGCGCACCAATCCCTGCTTGCCACACGCGTGCGAACGCGCGATATGCTTGCGGTAGCCGAAAGCTTCGCCCATCATCATCCGGAGGTTTTTTCAATGGAGGTATGGGGTGGGGCCACATTTGATGTTGCCTTGCGGTTCTTACATGAATGCCCCTGGAAGCGGCTGCAGCTTTTGCGGAAAGCCATACCTAATATTCTCTTTCAAATGCTCATCCGCGGCAATAATGCGATCGGCTATTCTGCATACCCGGATAACCTTGTCGAAAGATTTATTGAAGAATCCTGGAATAACGGCGTGGATATATTCCGGATATTCGATTCACTGAACTGGACAAAGAGCATGAGCATTAGTGTTCGTGCGGTACGTGAAAGGACTAATGGCCTGGCAGAAGCGTGTATCTGCTATACTGGAGATATTACCGACCCAAACAGGAAAAAATATACACTGCAATATTATCTCGGCCTCGCCAGAGAGCTGGAAGATATGGGAGCGCATATCCTGGGAATAAAGGATATGAGCGGCTTACTAAAGCCTTATGCTGCACAGGAACTCGTATCGGAACTTAAAAAAGTAATCAGCATCCCTATTCATCTCCATACGCATGATACGGCAGGCATACAGGCTGCAACGTATTTAAAGGCTATCGAGGCAGGGGTGGACGTAGTTGATCTTTCTTTAGGAGCATTGTCCGGACTTACATCGCAGCCAAACTTCAACTCTGTGGTGGAAATGATGCGCGGCCAGGAACGGGAACTGAAGATGGATATCGATTCGCTGAATCGCTTCTCTAATTATTGGGAGACTGTTCGTGAATTTTATTATCCCTTCGAAAGCGGCCTGATGTCCGGCATGGCGGAAGTATATAAGAATGAAATTCCCGGAGGACAATATTCTAACCTCAAGCCGCAGGCAGCTGCACTCGGGCTGGCCGACCGCATGGACGATATTAAAAAAGCTTATGAAGAGGTGAATGAGTTGTTTGGTGATATCGTGAAAGTAACCCCTTCATCCAAGGTGGTCGGTGATATGGCGATGTATATGATCTCTAACAAGCTCACGAAAGAAGATGTGATTTCGAAAGGAGCGGATCTCTCTTTTCCTGAATCGGTAAAGGGATTTTTCAGGGGGGAAATCGGGCAACCGCCAGGCGGCTTTCCAAAAAAGCTGCAAAAGATTGTATTGAAGGAAGAGATGCCATTCACAGACCTGCCCAATGCCCATCTTCAACCCATAGATTTCGATAGTGCGTTTTCAGAGTTTCAATTAAAATTTGATTCATCTCAGACCTTTCTTGACTTTCTTTCTTACCAGTTTTATCCCAAAGTTTTCGAAGAATATTATGAGCATCAGCAACTGTTTGGCGATGTAACTGCAATCCCTACACCCGCATTTTTTTATGGGCTGAAAAGTAATGAAGAAGTTCTGGTAGAGATTGGCAGGGGGAAAACATTGATGATACGCCTGCTGTATGTAGGCGATGGGGATGAAAATGGGATTCGTACGGTTTATTTCCGCCTCAACGGGCAAACGAGAACGGTAGAAATAAAAGACCGAAAGATCACGGTTAAAAAAGAGATGCATCAAAAGGCTAAGGACGACCAACAGCTTGGAGCTCCTTTGCAGGGAATGCTTTCCCGGATTTTTGTAAAGGAAGGTGAAGCAGTAAAAAAGAACCAGCCGCTGTTTATTATTGAGGCGATGAAGATGGAAACAACTTTTACTGCACCCAGGGATGGTGTTATAAAAAGAATTGCATTAGTAGAACGCACGTTGGTGGAGGCAGATGATCTGGTGATGGAGTTTTAAACTGACAAGATGATCACAGTACCGGACTAATAAGCTTCGCCAGCGCTTCACCCACCAAAACCAGTTTGCTCCGGTTGTTCCATTCCTTAGCAAATATCTCTTTGCTGTCTTCAAGGTCAGCTAAAAAAGATTTACGCAAATCCTGATTTAATTTGCGGTTGTACACTACGGCCACCAGCTCAAAATTCAGGTCGAAGCTGCGCAGATCCATATTAGCTGATCCTACAACAGAAAGGTTTTCATCTACTGCAATGGTTTTAGCATGAACAAATCCTTTTTTATACATGAAGACTCTTACACCGGCACTCAGCAGCTCTCCATAGTTTGCCCGTGACGCATAGTTTACAATATTTGAATCGGACTTTCCGGGAATAAGAAGGCGAACATCCACGCCACTCAAAGCAGCCTTTATAATAGCATTCATGATGGTTTCGCCAGGAATAAAATAAGGAGAAGTTATATACACCTGTTTTTTGGCTCCTACAATAGCTGTAAAGAAGGATAGCATCACGCTTTCACGGTCTGAATCCGGACCGCTTGCAGCTATTTGCACTAATTGTTTTTTATGCGCAGAATTTGAAATGTCAGGAAAAAAGTCTTTCGTAATCTTTAAGGGTTGACAACAAAAATTCCAGTTACAGAGGAAATGGTACTGCAGCATGTAAACACCTTCTCCCTCTATTTTTATATGCGTATCACGCCAGTACAACTTGTTCTTATTACTGTTTACATATTTATCTGAAACATTTATACCACCTGTAAATCCAACCTTGCCATCAACTATAATAATCTTCCGGTGATTACGGTAATTATATCTATCGGCAAAAAAGAAAAATTTGATTTCATAGAACGGATGCACTTCAACACCGCCTTTTCGTAACTCTTTTACAAGATGCTTTTTTATTCCGTGGCTTCCGAAATCGTCGAAGATCACACGTACAGCAATTCCTTCGTTAGCCTTTTTGATCAGCAGGTCTTTCAGCTTATTCCCGATTACATCATCCTCATAGATGTAATACTCTATGTGTATATATTGCTCAGCCTTTTCAAGCGCTTCAAATACGTCCGGGAATTTATTTTCGCCGTTATTTAAAAGAGTTACTTTATTGTTATTGGTGAGTGGCGAAAAATTGTCGTTAAGGAGCAAGGCAACAAGATCCTCCTTACCATCGATCTCCTCTTTATAAGTTTCTGTATTATTATACGTTTCTGTATCGATCCATTTTTTCAATGACTTCAGCAGTTTGTCGTTTTCTTTAGATTTGTCTTTATATAATTTTCTCTTGTGGAAGTTTACACCAAAGGTGAAATAGATGATGATCCCTATAACCGGGAAGAAAATAACCAGGAAGAGATAAGCCACTGTTTTTTCTGAATGCACCGTATCAAGAAGCACGCGTATGCATATGAGCACTATAATGAATAAATATGCCCCAATTATAACAGTGCCTGTGTAGCCGTGGAGCATATTCAATCTACAATGGTTATGAGGTGAAGATAATTGTAAAAGCTTTACGAATTGTGGCCTTTGATTTCAACAGCGATACAGGTTTTATATTACTAAATCCGAAATTGTATTTACATATTGCTGTATGTACGCTTCCAATTTTTTTCTTTTGTATTGCATGATAAATCTTGGATGCTCAAGTGCTATTACTTTTTTAAAATATTGAGTTTCATTATTCAATGTCTCAATAAACCTTTTATTTTTTCCGGTACCAAGACAAATTAGGACATCTTTCTTTGCGCCTATATTAATTTGGCTGTTAAAGGTTTCTCTTATGAAAGGTTCTACGGCTTCCAATAATTTTTTGTCATCGTAGTAATTGTAGTTTTTATTATCTTTTGTGAAACCTAAGGGGCAAATTGCAGTGAGAAAAAAGTGACGATAGAATAGACCGGGGCCACCGTATCTTTCAATAACCCTGTAAATAAATTCACTTGATAGCTCAAACCTTTTATTGAAAACATTTTCAATTCCGCAATGCTTAAGCAGTGCCAGAGGATCGGTAAAAGAGATACCTGTTATTCCACCGCCATGTCTGCCGGGATTAATACCGAATATGAAAATTCGCTGATTACGGTCATTAAAATACTTTGTAAAAAAATTGTCAACCACATTCTTCACTATAGTGCTTTGATAGGGATTCAATACTCCAATTTTTAATGAATCATCTAATTCCAGTTCGAGGCTGTTAAAAAAACTAATTGCTCTATCAGCAAAAGTGTTCACCGGCATGTTTTGCATCTTTAAAAAGCCGTTAATCTAAGATTCTTAATTCCCATTACCATTGCGTTTTTTACAACTGTTTTCCGTGGAATGTCATTTCAATAAATTCTGTGTCAGCGCCAAATTGTTGTGTCTATTTAAAAGAATCGGATATCTTGCAATAAATTAAAAGTAACAGGATGAATGTTATTCCTCCGCGAACAGGCACTGCCTTTATCTTAAATAAAGGTGACCACTTAACCATAACCGATATATACGGAGAACAGGTATCAGATTTTATCTGCTTCGGCCTGCATGATAAAAAAGAATACCTCTCTTCCGGGCGGACGATTGATTATGCAGAAACAATATTCCTGACAAAAGGAAATCACTTTTATTCGAACAGGAGCAATATAATGTTTGACCTGGTGGAAGATACCGTAGGCAGGCATGACTTTCTTCTTACACCCTGCAGTGCAGATACTTTCCGTATCATCTATGGCCATAAGAATCCTCATAGGGGCTGTTTTGGAAATTTAGCAGAAGCATTAAAGGAGTATGATATTAAGCCGGATGATATTCCCGTCTGCTTCAATATTTTTATGAATGTAACCGTAAATGAAGATACTGGCAAAGTCGGCGTACTTCCGCCAAAAAGCAAATCAGGGGATCACATTGTTATTAAAGCACACATGGATCTTATTGTCGGTATAACTGCATGTTCGGCAGAAATGTCCAACAATTATTCTTTTAAGCCTATCGGATATAAGATCGACCAGGGAAGTTAGCAGGCAGGTAGAATTCCTCCTGAAGCAATTTTTATTGGAAGACGCAATTTTTGTAACTACTTGTATTTAATCCAGCTGATGGTAAAGTCTTATTGCACGATTAACATTTAATAGTAGATGAGTTCGTTTGGTAACATTATACAAACCGTGAAATCTATTTTCTTCCATAATTAAAATCACTTCATTTCCGGTAGCTCTTGATAACCTTAGAAGCTATCCGTCCCTCCTTGGAACATGAAAGGCTAAGTGCTTAACTATGTGCATTCGTTAAGACTTTCCCAGAAACAAAACAAGTACAACTCTGTTATTTAAAATGTACATAGTTTGTAACCTTTTTCACGCTTTAAAAGATTCATCATTATAAATAGCTACCACCATGAACGAAAAAAATAAAATATCACGTCGTAAACTTATTGGAGGATTAAGTGCTGGCTTAGCTGCAATGGCTGTTACACCTGTATTTTCTGCCACTGAAAAGTTAAACATAAATGCTGCTGAATTCCAGAAACTGGAAGACCCTACTACCAAGTATGTAAAACCACCGTTTAAAAGTCAGTCACAGCCCTGGCCTGGACTGGAAAGTAAAATGGATCCGCGTCCTGATCATGGAGAAACCACCTACAAAGGTTCAGGTCGCTTGGCGGGCCGCAAGGCATTGATCACCGGTGGTGATTCAGGCATGGGACGTGCCGCCGCCATTGCTTATGCACGTGAAGGGGCGGATGTAGCCATAAATTATCTTTCGGAAGAAGAGCCGGATGCACGTGAAGTAATTGATCTTATAAAAGCAGCAGGCCGTAAAGCAGTTGCTCTTCCGGGAGATATCCGTGATGAAGCATTTTGCAAAAGACTGGTAAGCGATGCTGTCAACGGTCTTGGAGGACTTGATATCCTGGTCTGCAATGCAGCCCGCCAGCAAACTCATGCATCTATTCTAGATATAACTACCGAGCAATTTGACTGGACCATGAAAACCAATATCTACGCTCCTTTTTGGATTATTAAAGCTGCACTTCCTAATCTACACCCCGGATCGGTAATTATCGGTACGTCCTCCGAACAGGCTAATGAACCCTCCACCGATCTGTATGATTATGCGCAGACAAAAGCGGCTACCACAAACTACGTAAGATCACTTGCCAAGCAGCTCGCACCCAAAGGCATACGCGTTGATGGAGTTGCGCCGGGACCTATCTGGACCCCTTTACAAGTAAGTGGTGGTGCTACCCAGGAAAAATTGCGAAACTTCGGAGGTGACACCCCTATGGGAAGGCCAGGACAGCCTGCTGAGCTTGCATCCATTTATGTACAGCTCGCTGCAAATGATGCCAGCTATGCTACCGGTCAGATATATGGTTCCTCTGGCGGAAAAGGGCAGCCTTAGTTTTTTATTTCGGAATAAAAATTTGTACTTCCGGATGAATTACTATTTGCAGCTTGCTGAGAATGGAAGCACTTGTTGATTGGGATATTTAGATAATAATCTTTACTTCCCGAGCCTTGCAATCAGCACTGCTGCACGCTTGGCATCAATAGATAGATAGTGGAGGTTAGCTGTTTCCTGTACCGTATGTCCACCAGCTCCGGCAATACCCAAACCGTCGAGTGACATTTCCACTTCGTCGCATGCAAAAGAAATATCAGCAGCACCTGCTTTGCGCGGAGGAACGGCTGTCACTTCCCCAAAACCAAGGTCCATGCTTACTCTGCTGTATTCATCGAGCAGCTTTTTATTCCCTTCCGTTAGCGTCATCGGTGGATAACCATCATCGCCGAAATCAATTGTGGCGGAAGTATGCGCATCATTCTGCCGTACGATATCCGACATTATTTGTCTTGTTCTCTTCAACTGATCGAGAGAAAAAGCACGTAAATCTCCCGTCACGATCACGTCACTTGCTACGATATTATTTTTCCCGGATGCAGTTGCTGAGTTAGTGGTATCATTAAATAATACCTGGCCACCGCCTGCAATAAGTCCGGGGTTAAAGGTTAGATTTTCTTCCTTGCTCAATGATTGATAAAATAAATTGAGGATCCGTGCTGCCTCAAAAATAGCGCCGTTGCCTACTGCATCAGTAAATACCTGTGAGGAGTGTGCAGCGGTACCTTTTACAGTCAGCGTCCAGTCGGAGGAACCTCTGCGCGAGATGAGTGCATGATTGGCTATTCCGTCACCGTCTTCAAAACCCAAAGCAATATCAGCGTGCTCTGCCGCTTCCATAATATCTTTTTTTGAAAGTGTGATGGGATCACCGCTTTCTTCTTCATCTCCGGTCATGATAATTTCTATGGAAAGATCATCGAGCAATCCTGCATCGTGCAGAGCCTGCATTGCAAGGATGATAATCACATCTCCGCCTTTCATATCAAAAACTCCCGGGCCCTGCATGATGGAATCGTTAAGCATGTTCCATGTCTGAAATTTACTATCACGGTCAAACACGGTGTCGAGATGACCAATGAGCAGCAATTTTTTCCCTTTCCCTTTATGTACCGCTATTAAGTGGCCGGCCCTGTGGAACTGATCTCCGGGAGACCATCGTGTTTCAAATCCAAGAGTTCTTAACTCTGCCATAAACAGTTCACCGACTTTTCGCACCCCGCTAAAATTCATTGTTCCGCTGTTGATGTTCACGGCGGTTTTTAAAAGTGCAGTTGCTGCAGCTGTTCGGTTGTCAATTGCCTTTATAATTTTTAATTCCTGTTTGGTCGCCTGTGCCGAAAGAAACACCGGTAACAATATGAAAATTATAAGGAGCGTAGATTTTCTGTTCATCAGGGTAAGATAACGAATTACAGGATTTAGATTCCGTTATTCCTTACCTGGAGTAAATTGATTTGCGGTCATTGTTTAAAAAATAAAGAACGACTGTTTTTAATGCTTTGATTAAACTATGGTCAGACCACAAGCCATTCATTACAGGCTTTATTTATAATTTCCCTTTTAAAGCCGAACGTGATCTATAACAACAGGGATTCATTGCAGAAAATTATTTAAGGTCTGCAGGTTGTTAAATGCATCACCCATGGTATTATTGAAATAAACGTAAACCGTTTTTTGCTCTTTTACCAGTGCTTTAATATGTTGTGCATATTGGTATAAAAACTCATCCGGGTAACTTCCACGGTAGCGACTTTCAGGACCATGAAACCGGAATAACAGAAGCTGAATTCAAAGTCGGTGAGCGATACAGCGGAAGCAGGTATATCATGCACTACCCTGCATGCTTTATATTGGTTCAGTAATTCATATACCTCTTCATGATACCATGATTGATTACGGAATTCAATAGCTACTTTCCAAAGATGGTTTTGGTTGGATTCTTTGATCCGGATTAACAATTTCTGTAACTGATGCAATTTATCCATTTTTAATGCCGGAGGAAACTGAATGAGCAGGCAGCCTTTTTTAATTCTAATATTTGCTATGACGTCCATGAAATCATTGACGTATTCACCATTAAACTCAAGTCCCTTTGTATGGGTGATAGCTTTCGGTAATTTAAATGTGAATTGAAAATCATCAGGAACACTTTCAGCCCATTTGCTTATCGTGGTGATCTTAGGAATTTTGTAAAAGGAGCTGTTGATCTCAACACTATTTAACAATGATGCATAATACGAGAGCCTGCTCTTACCCTGAAATTCAGGAGGATAAAGTGATTGCGGTACCGGAAGTACCAGGCCACTGGTGCCGGAATAAACCGTGCTATTGGTTTGCGGCCGCATCACCATTTTTTATAATTGCTGCAATGGTTAAAGCAGTGGTTAAAACGGAGAACAGCGTCCTGATAATATGATACCGGTTCCAGCTGGCTTCAAACTGGCTTCTTTGTGTGGACAGATCCGGTACACTTGAAGATGTAATATCGAGGTGGGCCAGTGCATTGTTTAATGGAATATTCCCGAATGCTGTTACACCAGTTACACCAATAAAATACGTTAATGCCGCTGCCATTAATAAATAAAAGCAGGCAGGTGAACCGTGTGATCTACTATACCATGCAGTTATAGGCAACAGGATAAATGTGCCCATGAAACTGATGAAGAAAAAAGGATTTAGAATCTCTTTGTTGATTGATTGCATAGCCCTCAGGTATTCAGAATCGGTTAATTTATTTAAACCCGGATTTACCGAACATGCATAGCCGTATAATAAACCCATTATTAAGGAGGATAACAAAGCTGATAAAAACAAAAGACCATTCTGAATGCTGAGCATATTAACTGCGTGTATTTTTATACAGAACTAAAGCTAGAAATAATCTAATCCGCCAATTCGATCCAGACAGGAGCATGGTCACTTGATTTTTCCCATCCGCGCACATGCTTGTCAACACCGGCTGCACGCAGTCGTTTTTTAAGCTTAGGACTCAGCAGGAAATGATCGATGCGTAAACCTGCATTGCGGCCATAAGCATTTCTAAAATAATCCCAGAATGTATATATGGCTTCACCCGGATACATTTTTCGCAAAGCATCTGTCCATCCCTGATCCACAAGATTTTTAAAAGCTTCGCGCACCTCCGGTCTGAACAGGGCATCATCTACCCAGCGCTCGGGCTTGTATACATCCAGCTCCGTGGGCATCACATTAAAATCCCCGGTTAAGATCACAGGCGTGCCGGATGCAAGAAGTTCTTCTGCATGGATGGTTAACCGTTCGAACCATTTTAATTTATACTCGAATTTAGGACCCGGCAGCGGGTTTCCGTTGGGCAGGTATAAACCACCAACCTGTATCCCTTTTACAATGGCCTCGATATATCTGCTGTGCGTATCTTCCGGATCACCGGGAAGTGCACGGCGGACCTCCTGCGGCTCTTCATCACGAGCCAGTATCGCTACCCCGTTCCAGCTTTTTTGTCCATGCCAGATGGCATGGTAACCCGCTTCCTCTATGGCTTTCAAAGGAAATTTTTCCTGCGGTGCCTTTAATTCCTGCAGGCAAACCACATTGGGAGCAGCTTCCGCGAGCCACCTCAGCAGCACCGGTAATCGGCCGTTAATCCCATTCACATTGTAAGTGGCTATCTTCATTTCAGGTTTATTTGCATAATTACTGCACTCCAAATTGGGTAAGGTGATGATCCAGGTGTTTGCTCATCAGGTTATTCCACTCTGTGGTGGTCAGTCTGCCGAATGAATGAGACTCCTTTCCCTCGAAATCCGCCCCCGATTGCTGCGTTCTTCTTATGTAATTTATCAAGCGGCTTTTCTCCTCCTCAAAGTTTTTACTACCGGTTATTTTAAATGCAGGCGCGGTAGGATTGCTGTGTTTATAAGGCGCTTCACTAACCACCTTTTTCTTTACCAGCATTTTCAAAATTACCCTCATAAAAGCATTAGGCTTTGCGTGCTTGTCTTCATAGATCATCTCATAGGTCACGTTGCAATGTGCCAGCATCTGGTCTACCGACATTTTCCCCCATAAGGGTTGCGTTGCAGGCGTCAGTTTATTGATCCGTAGTATAAATTCTTCGGCATCGGCAGGGTTGAATATGTTTTTCATGAGTTATTAATATAAGGTGATAAAAGGGTGTTTCGACATAGCCCGCATCTCGTTAGAATATTGCAAAACTGAAACAGGTGTAGGGTATTTTTGTCGCGGAAGTTACTACTAACCTGTAAATCCTGCACTTCCTATTACCTGAGGGGCTTATTCACCCACTTAAGAATTTAATATCGCTTCTGAACTTTTATTTCAAATATCGCCTTTACTGATTCGTCTTCACCGGTAACTAAATTAAAATATCTATGAGTAAAACATTTGTGATTACCGGCGCATCCGGACATGTTGGGAAAGTATTAACAGACCGTCTTCTATCTGCGAACCAAAAGGTTCGTGTAATAGCCCGCGATGCGAATAAGATGAAAGAGCTTATTGAAAAGGGAGCTGAACTTCAGCAGGGTGATGTGAGAGATGGAAGCTTCGTGAACAAAGCCTTCAGCGGCGCGGATGCGGTGTTCCTGATGATCCCGCCTCCGCATGATGAAAATAACATCCTGGCATATTCGCACAGGGTGATGACCAATTACCTGGATGCTGTAAAATCAAATAATGTGAAGCATGTGGTGTTGCTGAGCAGCATCGGCACCCATGACCTGAATACGAAAAATGTAGTGGAGGGATTGAAGGATGCTGAGCTTGAATTTCACAAGCTCGATAATGTGAATTTTCTGGCGCTGCGTCCATCTTCTTTTATGGAGAACCTGATGTTCCAGGTGCCGGTGATCAAACAAATGGGCATTGCAGGATCAGCGGTGAAAGGCGACCTCTCGATGCCATGGGTGGCCACAAAAGACATTGCTGAGATTGCAGCAAAGCGTTTGCTCGATCTTTCTTTCACCGGTAAATCCCATGAGTACATTTTAGGTGAAAGGAATTTTTCTTACAATGAAGCAACAAAGATCCTTGGTCCTGCCATTGGAATGCCCGACCTGCAATATGTCACTTTCCCTTACGATCAGGCGGAGCAGGCAATGTTGCAATTCCTGCCGCCGGATTATGCGCATCGCATGGTGCAGATGTCCAAAGATATGAATGAAGGAGAAATGCTTAAAGACTATACGAGGAGCTCAGAAAATACCACACCTACCTCCATCGAGGAATTTTCAAAGACATTTGCTGCAGCCTACAATGCCGATGCAGCGGCCACGAACTAGCTGCAATTTACCTGATTAAAAAGCGGACGACCTCCGCTT
Organism: Chitinophagales bacterium; assembly: GCA_013816805.1. Taxonomy (NCBI): domain Bacteria; kingdom Pseudomonadati; phylum Bacteroidota; class Chitinophagia; order Chitinophagales; species Chitinophagales bacterium. The sequence goes on from JACDDS010000015.1 coordinate 79,828, forward strand.
TTTTTATTTCTTGCGTGCTTTGCAGGATTACCGTTCCACTTTGTCCTATCAAAAGAAACCATTGGAAGATGGAAGGAATTTCTTTTATCTTGTTTTTTTAATTCAAGACTATGTCTCTTAAAATAATTGGTTCAGGTTTGGGGCGCACCGGTACCTATTCCCTTAAGCTTGCCCTCGAGCAACTCGGATTTGGTAAATGTTATCACATGGCGGAACTCTTACAGCAGCCGGAAGATCTTGTTCACTTTGAAAAAGCAGAACGGGGGAAAGATGCGGACTGGGATACGCTCTTCCAAGGCTATCAGTCTGCGGTAGATTATCCTGTGGCGCGATACTATAAGCAGCTCATCAAAAAATATCCTGAAGCAAAAGTCATTCACACCATTCGTGATCCGGAGTCATGGTACCAGAGCGCTTCGAAAACTATAATCTGGGTCAGCAAGCCTTCTTTCCGCCGGATGTTGAAAATGATGTTCAAACTTCCATTCTCCGCCCAGTTGCGAAAACAATTTCCTGTTCTGAAATTCAATGGAAAACTTATTGACCTGGAATTTGGAAAAGATTACAAGAACAAAGACGAAGTAATTAGCCGTTTCAACAAACACAATGAAGAGGTGATGAGCACTGTGCCAAAAGAAAGATTACTCGTATTCGATGCAAAGCAGGGGTGGGAACCTCTTTGCCAGTTTCTTGGAGTGGAGGTGCCTTCTGAACCTTTCCCGCAAACCAATACGCAAGATGAATTTATCAGGCGCGCATCATAAACATAGCCTCCTGAAAGTTGCGCCCGTTTGTTGAAATTCATTGGCTTATTTACTATTGAGTTCAGCAATAATCGCCTTAAAACTCTCCAGTCCCGCTTCCAGAATTCTCTACAATCTCCATCGCCAGCACATCCGGGTCTGGAAGGTATCTAAATCAGTAAGTGATTTATCTTTTAGCCAGGTAATGTCTAATGAAGTTTTATCACGACCAACAATCTCATCATAATCAAACTTCCTCCACTGCCATTAATGTCTGAATTGGAATGATTAATGTATGCGTTTCTGCCGCTGTTGAGTGTTCTTCACCCGACTGCCCTTTTTTCATTTATGTTTGCAGGTAAAGAACACCTGCAATGACAAGTAACGAATTTATACGAACTCTTTGCGCCCCTTCCTGCCCTTCGTGGCTTTGTGGCAATGGGAAAATTACTACTCACCGAGGTGGGAGAAACAATTTAAGAAGGCATAATTTTTAATCAATCCTTACAAACTATTATTTTTTTATGAAAGAATCTCATACAAATCAAACGGTCGTATCGGGCACTACAAGTGTTTTGCCAAGTCAGCCTACATCCACTCCTATTGAAAGCGCTTCAGGGTTGCCGGAGCTTTTTGCAGACGGTATAAAAGATATGTACTGGGCTGAAAACCATCTTGTAAAATCGCTGCCTAAGATGGTTGCCGCAGCAGGTTCCGAAGAATTAAAAAGCAGTTTGGAAAACCATTTGGAGCAAACCAAAGAACATGCAAGCCGTCTTGAAAAAGCTTTTGAATTGCTGGGTTTGAAAATCCAGGCAAAAAAATGTGATTCAATGGAAGGTCTTGTTATGTCAGGCGAACACATTATTGAAAATACAATCGCCGGAACTGAAGCACGTAATACAGGTCTTATAATGTCTGCGCTGAAAGTGGAAAACTTTGAAATAACCTCTTATAACGGGCTAATACAACTTGCTGGTCAACTGGGGCAAACGGATGTGGCAGAACTGTTGCAGCAAAACTTGTCCGATGAAATGGAAGCGGAACAATTACTAACAGGTCTTAGCCAAAAAAAAGCTGATACTGGTAAAAAGACTTCTAAAAAGCCTTCTAAAAAGCCTTCCGCTTAATGCGTTTATACCCAATCTTTTAAAAACATAACTATACTTACTTTATGCCAGAAAAAAAACCCGGTTCCGATGAGGTTACCAATGATAAAATAAAAGATCTTGCCGGTAATACCGAATATGCAGAAGGACAGTTTTTAACCACCAACCACGGATTACGGATAAATGACGACCAGAACTCATTGAAAGCTGGTCCCCGTGGGGCTACCCTGCTGGAAGATTTTCACTTCCGTGAAAAGATGACTCACTTTGACCATGAGCGTATTCCTGAGAGGGTCGTTCATGCCCGTGGCTCAGCAGCACATGGCGTTTTCAAGGTGTATGAGAGTATGAGCAAATACACCAAAGCCGGTTTCTTGAACGATACCAACCGCGAAACGCCTGTGTTTGTACGGTTCTCTACAGTTGCCGGTTCCAGGGGTTCATCAGACCTAGCAAGGGATGTACGCGGATTTGCCGTTAAGTTTTATACAGAAGAAGGAAACTTTGACCTTGTAGGAAATAACATGCCGGTGTTCTTTATACAGGATGCCCATAAATTTCCTGATTTCATTCATGCAGTGAAACCTGAGCCGGACAATGAAATCCCACAGGCAGCTTCGGCGCACGATACCTTCTGGGATTTTGTATCGTTAAACACTGAATCTACCCACATGATTATGTGGGTTATGAGCGACCGTGCATTGCCAAGAAGCCTACGCATGATGGAAGGTTTTGGTGTGCATACTTTTCGCTTTGTCAATGCTGAAGGCGTATCCACTTTTGTAAAGTTCCATTGGAAGCCGCTATTGGGTGTACACTCCGTAGCATGGGATGAAGCGCAAAATATATCCGGCAAAGACTCCGACTTTCACCGCAGAGATTTGTACGATGCCATAGAAAACGGCAATTATCCTGAGTGGGAATTGGGCGTACAGCTTATACCTGAAGAAGATGAATTTAAATATGAGTTTGACCTGCTTGATTCTACCAAGCTGATACCTGAAGAATTGGTGCCGGTAATTCGTATTGGCAAAATGACCCTCAACCGCAATCCTGATAATTTCTTTGCAGAAACAGAGCAGGTAGCCTTTCACCTGGGTCATGTTGTGTCAGGTATTGATTTTACCAACGACCCGCTTTTGCAAGGGCGTTTGTTCTCTTACACCGATACGCAGTTGTCACGTCTTGGCGGACCAAACTTCAATGAAATACCTATAAACCGTGCAATAGCGCCGGTACATAACAACCAGCGTGATGGCATACACCGCACCACCATAAACAAAGGCAAAAGCAGCTACAGTCCTAATACTACCGGCGGCGGTTGCCCGTTCCAGGCAGGCAAAATGGATGGCGGTTTTGTCACCTACGCTGAAAAGATAGATGCAAGAAAAGTGAGAGAGCGCAGCAAAAGTTTCTTCGACCATTTCAGCCAGGCTACCTTGTTTTTCAACAGCCAGAGCGAACCTGAAAAAATGCACATTATTGATGCATTGCGTTTTGAACTGGGTAAAGTGGAGCACGTTGAAATTCGCGAAAGAATGTTGGTTGTGCTAAACCAGGTTGACAAAGGTTTAGCCGCACAGGTCGCCTACAGTTTGGGTCTGTCTGTGCCCGAAACGCCGGAGATACTTAATCATAGCATACCCGCCGACGTTGACCCGCAAACTTACCAGCCGGTAAAAATGGAAGGTGCTTTGGCAAAATCGGAAGCGCTCAGCATGGCTAACTATAAAGCCGATTTGCATACCCGCAAGATAGCCTTCTTGGCAGCCGACGGCGTTGACGAAAATGCACTCATGACAGTAAAAGAAGCATTGGTATCCGGCGGTGCAATGGTTGACATCATAGCGCCACGCGGCATATTGGTAACAGAAAGTAACAACACCATAAAGGCGGATAAAACGCTGCTAACCGTGTCATCGGTTTTATACGATGCCGTATTCGTGCCCGGCGGCGCCAACAGCGTAGCCACCCTGGAAGCCGAAGCCGATGCCATTCACTTCCTCAACGAAGCCTTCAAGCATTGCAAACCCATAGCTGCCCAGGGTGACGCACGGCAGGTACTGGAAGCGACCTACTTCGCCAAAAAACTACCCGAAGACAACAGTGATGAAACGGTAATGAGAGAAGGTATAGTTATAGGCAGTGACTCCGGTGAAGTTGCGAACAAGTTTATTTCAGCTTTGTCACAGCATCGCTTCTGGGAAAGGGAAAAGCCAAGAAAAGTGCCTGCTTAGCTCACCTTTCTATAGTTTATATTTTAAAGTCCTGCTTTGCAGGGCTTTTTTTTGTGCATCTTTTTTGAGACCGGCAGAAGAATAAGCATTGAGCATCGTTGTGTCATTCACTTGTAGGGCATTTTCGTTATTCAGCTTTTCTCAAACTACCTTTTTATTCTTTGAGCCGCTATTGTGTATTCTTCGCCAAAAGCTTCTTTTATCATCTATTTTGCAGGTAAAGAACACTCTGCAAAGGAGGATTATGTGGATTTGAAACTAGAATTATATTTCCTATGATCCTGATCTTTTATTCCTTTCCGGTTCCTGGATTTAATTTCTCCTTTTATGTCCTCTTAGCATCTACTAACCTAAGCTGAAAAGGCGCAGAATCAAATACTGAAGTAGATTGGTTCATTAGTTCAAGAAGCACCACCAGCGGTCCATCAATATATTCATCAGCAAAACTGTTTTTACCAATCCTTTCTACTGCTCTGATTAATATGCCAGCCGGCGTCTCACCTTCTCCGAAAACAATATCAATTCCTGAGTAATGGATAAACCAGGTGAACTGTGAAGACTGGCGCTTCTTATGCCGATGAATTCCAAGACCATTCTTATGCTTTGCTTGAATGATTCCATATACGGTTGGGTCTTGGTAGTCGTGAGAGTTGTAATAAAATTCAATTTCTCTTATTCTATAAATAGCTTCAGGTGTTGAAATGTGATACCTGTAAATTAATTCTTCGGCTATTACGAAACCACACCACATAGTCATCATTACCACGCCCATTGATAAAAATTTGTTTTAAATTTTCCATATACCTATTTTTTCAACTGTTTAATTATCGCTTGAAAACTCCCCAAAGCACTCTCCAAATTCTCTGAAATCTCTAATGCTAACACATCAGGGTCAGGAAGGTTATCTAAGTCAGCGAGTGATTTATCCTTCAGCCAGGTAATATCCAATGAAGTTTTATCACGTGCAATGATCTCATCATAATTAAACTTCCTCCACCTTCCTTCAGGATTATCTGTTGCATGAAACGTTTCTTTTCGCTTGTGCCTGTTGCCTGCATTATAGCAGGTAATGAAATTCTGCAGGTCGCTTAGCTTAAGCGGGTTCTTCTTCAATGTATGGTGAATGTTCGTTCGGTAATCATAGAACCAGATCTCTTTTGTCCATGGGTCTTTGCTGGAAGGTTTGTTGTCGAAGAAAACAACATTTGCTTTTACACCATTGGCATAAAAGATACCGGTGGGCAAACGAAGAATGGTATGTACATCTGTTGTCTCCAACAGCTTCTTGCGAACCGTCTCTCCTGCCCCGCCTTCAAACAAAACATTGTCAGGAATAACTACGGCTGCCTGCCCTGTTGTTTTAAGCATGGAGCGGATGTGCTGAACGAAGTTCAGTTGCTTGTTGCTGGTGGTTGCCCAGAAGTCTTGACGGTTGTAGGTGAGGTCTTCTTTTTCCTGTTCGCCTTCTTCGTTGGTAAAGGTCTGACTGCTCTTTTTACCAAACGGCGGATTGGCTAAAACATAATCATAGTATGTGCTTGGCGGAGCAATCAGAGCATCTGCCGGCGATATACTGTTATCGCTGTCTATATCGCCAATGTTGTGCAGGAACAGGTTCATTAGTGCAAGCCGGCGTGTACCTGCAACTATCTCGTTGCCATAAAACGTGTTGAACTTAATGAACTGTTTTTGTTCTTTATCCAAACTATGATTGGCAACAATAAAATCGTAAGCCGCTAAAAAGAAACCACCCGTACCACATGCGGGGTCTGCAATGGTGCGCATCGGTTCAGGACGAACACATTCTACCATTGCCCTTATCAGCGCACGTGGCGTAAAGTACTGACCGGCGCCGCTCTTGGTATCTTCTGCATTCTTCTCCAGCAAGCCTTCATAAATATCTCCCTTCACATCGGCACCCATCATTACCCAATTCTCTTTATCAATCAGGTCAACCAGCTTGTATAGCTTGGCAGGGTCCTGTATCTTATTTTGGCTCTTGGTAAATATCTGCCCGAGTATGCCTTTCTCCTTACCCAACTCACGAAGCGTGGTAGAGTAATGAACCTCCAGCTCAGCGCCGCGTAAAGGTGTAAGACTTTGCCAATTATATGCCGCCGGAATAGGCATAATACGGTTGTAAGGAGCCCTGGTATATTCATCTGCCATTTTTAAAAACAGCAGGTAAGTAAGTTGCTCTAAGTAATCGCCATAGCCCACACCATCATCACGAAGCGTATTGCAAAACGACCAGACTTTAGAAACTATTTGATTGGTTGACATTATATAGTTTTAAAGTGATTTTTGGTACAAGCTGAAGTACCTCCGATTGATCATCGTTGCCACGCTCGGTTCAGGTTTTGTGCACGTGGCAGCGTGGCAGTTTATCCTGAGCAAAGCCGAAGGGTCGCATTTCGTTCATCGGCACCGCAGTGATTTAACCCGTGTATCCCAAGTCCTTTAGCTTCTTTAGTGTCCACTCTTAAACTATAGGGCAGCAAAAAAGAAATTCTTTAATGCAATCTCTGCTTTTTTAGATTTTAAAAGCTTCCCCTTTAAATCGGGGATAGGGTCTATTACTGCGATAAGGTCATCGTAGCTTATACTTGGATACTTATCTATCAAATAGGTTTCAATAAATTGAGACCAAGGCTTTTTGAGTTTTTCGAAATGGGTTGTAACAAACTCTTTAAGGTCAGAAATTGATCTATTGTTTTTAGCATTTGGCACTACAAAATCTTGATCTGAAACAGGATTGCTTGTCTCCTCGCTTTTAGCTTTTCCATCCTCATTCTCAGCTTCTGCTGGCAATTGTTTTTCAATAAGATTTTCTTCTTGGACAATCTCTGTTTGCTCCGAAACAACTTTTTTAATTAGGCTGGAGTCTGATTCGTTAACGTCTTTCGTTACAGGAGAATTTTCTTCCTCCATTTTTATTGCTTCACCTTTTTCGTTTTCCTCCTCCTCCCTCGACACTTCTTCTTTTCTCCAAGCACGTTTTTGTTCTGGCTTTACAGAAGTTTTGAAGAGAGGTGCATCATTTAAAACATGTAAGCTCTCATAAAGTTGATCAAAGGAAAAGACATATCCCAATAAAGTTAAAACCCAAGCTGCCACTTCAGCATCATTACGCTTCAACTTTTCAATATCTGGTTTAAGCCCTAAAAAATTGAGTTCATTTTTATTCAAATAGGATTTAAAAGCTAGAAAAAAATAAGATATTTTGAAAATATCGAGCTTGGGAAAATCTTTTGAGATGATTTCAACTATTTTTTCATGACTTGTTCTTAGGGCAGTGTCATGGAGCGACAAAAAAGTCTCAAAAGATTTTTCATAGTCCCCCGCATTGATTTCATTCCTATATGAAAGACATGCTTTATAAAAAGGACCATTTTTGAAGGCATCTTCTTGCCTTCCAAAAAACTTCATAGCGATCGCACCTATTTTACAGAGAAATTCGACATTGCCGGAAGGCATATAACTGGGAGTTATGTTATATGATAAAAGTTGGTCAAAATAGGAACTATCATTTTGTAAACCATTTTTTTTGTTTAAAAGGCTTGTTACACTATTCCTAATCTTCGATACCACCTCCTTATCTCTGGGAAAAGGCAATGAAAAGTAGCTAAGAAATCTCGATACGGCTATTCTACGGCTTTCTATTGACCGTATTTCTTTCACCTTTTCAACCACACTTTCAAATATTGGCGTGTTGATCCTAAACTTTTCGTTTAGCCTCCCAGCTAAAAGTTTACTGCCAATCTCTGTCAAAGGATAAATCGAATGTACAGATTGAAAAGCTACTGTCACCTTTCCCTGAATTCTTAATTTACTTTTATCGATGTCAAGTAAAATAACCTCATGATCTTCCTCAAAAGCAGGTAAAGCATTATGAAAATCGTCCACTAACTCATTGAAATCATTGCGTAATTTCTGTAGCGCTTCTTCGATACTAATGTCAATTAAACTATTGATATCAACAGTTAATTCATTCAGTTTGTATAAGTAGTTAAACCTGCTTCTTTCTATTGCTAATAGCATATAATTTTTTTAAAAAAGGATTTCGTCATCATTCGAAGTTTCGTCTGGGATAGCCATTGGCTCAATCCCTTCTAAAAAGGGTTCTAATCCAGAATACAAAGATCCTGTATAACTAATAAACAAGCCGCTCTTAGATCTCGATAATGCAACTAATAACAATGAATTTTCATTTGAATTGATATACATATCATCATTTGCCATCGGCAAATAAACATAATCAAAGTCCAAGCCTTTGGAACTGTGATATGTCATAATCACAATTTTATTTTCTGCATCCGCTTCTACTAAAGAACCGTGGTTGTTTCCGATGTACATAAGTGGCAAATCGTTGCTGTCGAGATAAGTGTTCAGAATTGTATAATTTGTTTTCCCATAGTTATCATCAACCCGGTTCCATTTTGACTTGCCTTCAATTTCAAGAATTGCATTAACAAATTCTAAAATAGATTCATGTTCTGAGAGTAATATTGCACTTACTTCAGAAGTTCTGAGAGAATTTGTTTGCTTTATTTCCTTCCAGCAAAATCTAATTTCAGAATCTATATCTTCCGCTTCATACAACTTAATCTGGGTGTCTTCTTTTGCAATGTTTGGCTTATCTGCAAGCATAACAGGAAACACTTTCTTAAGTGCGTTTAATATCGATTCAGTTAATCTATAAATAATGCCGAGGTTCTTTTCGATTGGAGATATTCCTTGTTGAATATCTACAAGTTTAGCTGGCGGGGAATTGAACACCGGAACACTATTATAAATAGATTGTTCTGCGTCGCCTGCAATAATTAGGTGCTTGCACGCTGCCCTAATTGATTTAATAAAATCAATAGGCAAATCTTGAACTTCATCACAAAAAATCGCATCAAACCTCCCATTATTATCTATTCGTTTTTTTAGTTTATAAATTGTCAAAACAGGTATATGCTTGTTTTGCAAAGCTGGGATCTGCTTTAAACCGGTTGATAAAAGATCAACTAGTGCGTTTGTAAATACCACTACGCATACATTTGCAGCAGGGTTTCTAATCAAATAGTCTTTCAAAGAATGCAACAAAAGAACAGACTTACCGCTTCCTGCATGCCCTTTAATCCAAATCGGCTTACCTTCAATCTTACCTACTTCATTAATAACTTCTTTCTGGTCTGCTCCTAATTTGTCCTCTGTTATCATCCATTTCATAAAGCTTATTTTATTTTGATTGAATTGGTTTTGGGCTTGTCAAATATTTCTTCCGCTACGCTTTCTGTATTGCTTCCAATTAACTCACATTTCAACTCTTGGTCCGGCGCGATATAAAAGACAAGCTTTTGGGCATCAGCATGCTGAGGTATAAGAAAATACTTTTGATAACTTAAATTTTCATGAGAACAACATTCTATGTAGTTATCACCATTGAGCTTTCCACTTGCTAAGTAGACCTCGATATCTACACTTGGAATCGCTATGCCGCTATTAAAGAGTGGAACTGATTTATTTGCCGCTTTTAAATAAATATCAAAACCAAGAATAGGTGTAATAATATTTTTGCCAAAGCTGTTCAAAACAAAAGATTGCAACGCCGCCCCACGTGACACTTGTTCTTGGATGTTATCAGAAATAAATACTTCTGATTTATTAAAGTACTTCGCAACTAAAGTTTTGAGATAAGGGTTTCTTCCGCCACCGCCGGTCACGATAATTTTATCAACCGACACCTTGTCTACGTTAGCATTTTTTAGTGCAGTTTGTATAGTAGCTTTCACCCCAGCATTTGAGTCCCCTCCATTCCAATATTGTAAAATAATTTCATCAAACTCTCTAAAAGACATTGAAACTGTTTTAATCCCAATATCATTTAAGCTAGGCGTATTTGGAACTGACACGATTGTATCAGATGTACTTAGAACCGGTAACAAGAAATTAACGGATAGATCTGTAAAGAGTTGTTTGCATACTTTTATCTTCAACTTCTCGCAGAGGCTTACAAGTTCTATCCGTTGGGTGCTGTTTAATCGTGTAGCGATTCCTGCTCTTTGAGCAATTAAGTCTGCAATTATCTCATCGATTAAGTTACCCCCAATATTCCCTAAACGAACTACGGAAAGTAGCTTAGATGTAAATCCTTCGTCTCCATTCTCCACATGCAGTATTGAAACATCGACTGTGCCTGCACCTAAATCTAAAACAAGAATTGTTTTTGGAGCGTCGCCAATAAAGGAAATGTTCTGCTCAAATAAATAATTAATTAGAGCCGCATTTGGCTCCTCAATAAAAGGAGTGTCTTCGCATTCTATACCAGCAACTAATAAACATGATTTTAAAGCTGACTTCTCTTTAGAAGAAAAGCTTGCAGGAACACTAATAGAATATTCAACTTCCAAAGGCAATCCCTGGGACTTCAGGTAGTCAAAAGTTTGATCTTTTATAAACTTCAAAAAGAAAGTCAATCCTTCCGTGGCATTGGAAATTTTTAACCTAGGATGATTGACTAGTACAGAATCTGGGTATTCTATACGTTCTAAAATGCCAAGGTTTTGCTTGAAGGAGTGCCAACAATCTTTGCCATACTTTAAAAATGGTTTATGGTCCGCTGCATGAACTCCTACCAATAACCTATTACCATTAATTAACGCAATAACTGTAGGAACAAGTGGGCTACTTGTAATTCCACCTAAGTGATCTTTCTGTTTTATGGGAATAGGCTTGATTACTATTTTACCATCTTTTAGTTGTGCAGTACTTACTACAGTTGAAGATGTTCCAAAGTCAATACCTATGAATATCTTTTTGTGGATGTAATCGTTAGCATCCAATTTTTTAAAATCTAAAGGGCGGTATATTGCATTAAAGCCTAAGCCGGAATAATCAACTATTTCTTGAATGACTCCTTTCGATAACATCGAATAATCGTAACTGATATTCTTACGTGGTATTAAACCATCAGTTCCAACCAATAGATTTTCAGCTATAATCGAAGACGGTCTATGATGTACCGATATTAACGACCTTGAACTTGATAATGATAACGTTGACTTTATAAGCTTAGGATCAAAAAGATTGACCAAATGATGTTCTAAAGCCTTTATAGTTGTTCTAGCTCCAGATGTCATATCAGACATGAGAAAATAAGAGCTTCCTGGTAAATATTCAAATAATAGTTTTAAGTTTCTCTTTAATGCTGGGAGATTCGTTACAGCAATTTCATTTAGGCAGTTTTGAATTACAAGCAAATCACTCTCCCGAACAATCGACTTTACTTTCTTAACTTCTTCTTCAGAAACTAAATCAAAAAAAACAGCCTTCCAATGAACATTCAAATTCTTACTCGTAATTGCTCTAATTACATTCTCTTGAACGATCGAATGACTAAATGACCATGTAGGTGCGTTGATGTCCAAAATAGTTACGTGAATATTTTTGGCGCTTTTACAGTTGTTGACAATATATTTTACTGCACCATATGCTTCAGAACCAGGACCCCCACCAATAAAGGTTAAATAGACATCCTTTTTTCCTTTAAATATATCAGGCACCTCCTCTAGAAAAATGTTATAAATTAATTGATAGTAATGCGGTAGGTAAGTTGCCAGGTAGGCAGCTTGTATATCACTATCCTCATAATTTACATGTACAGGAGAGTTTCGATATGCTATGCGAAGAGACTTAACAGATTTTTGAAGAGACTTCAAATATGCTTCTACTCCACCACCGATTATGGGAACATGCTTTTTGAATCCATCTACTATTGAATCATATAAATCCATCCTACAACTTTATTGTTCTAAATGTTAGATTAATTCGTGGTTCAACTATTTTTTTCTGGGTTGGTATTTGATGTAACCAGTTATGTTGCAAAGCCCCCTTCATTACAATCAATGAGCCTGAGTCTAATTCAACTTGTAACTTTTGTTCGGGGTCGACTTTATGCTTTAAATCAAATCGCCTTTTGGCGCCTAAACTTACAGATGCTATTGTTGGATTAACGCCTAGTTCACGTTCGTCATCTGCATGCCAACTTACTTTATCGTTGCCATCACGATATAGATTTAAAAGCACACTATTGAAATCTTCACCAGGCACAAAGTGTTCAATTACTTTTTTAATATCAAGCAATTCTTTATTCCAAGGTTCAGGATTACAGAGAATGCCAGAGTATTTATAATTAAATCCTTCATATCCATACCACGCTGTTTGCCTTGGTACAGGATAAACTTTTCCATACATTTTAATTTCCTCTTGTTTCCAATTGCTGTTTGTAAGCAAAGCATTGTAATAGAATAACGCTTTGTCTGCCGGCATGAAGTTCTTCATCAACCATACTTCGCCATCTCTGAGATCAAACTTCTCAAAAACTCTTGCTTCAGTTTTTTTTTCATCATTAATCTGTTGCATATAATTTAATTTTTTTGACTACTAAATTTTAAAACCTAATTGTTTTGTTGGGAAAGCAATTTAAACCAACTTCCCTTCAAACGCTTTCTTTAAAATACTTTGTCTTAAAGCCTCTGATTGTTTTAGGCTGTTGTTTATTGTTTCTTCTATCTTATCACAAACACTAAGGCGGCTTTCTATTTCCTGTACGATTTGTTGTTGTTCTTCAACACTACAAATAGGAATAGCAGCATTTGATACATCAGTCTGATTAATGCTCGCCTGGTTAACGGCATGCTTTGCATTCTTCGTTAATTCTTTTATACCTCTTTTAGAAGATAGGTAAGCTGTGATATATTCAGGAATAGCTAATCCTTCTTTCACTCTTACTTTCATTATGTTACTTTCGAAAACCGTCTTCTCTTTTAAAGATTTCACCAAACCGCACTTGCCCAAGTGAGACATACTATTGACGCGATTAATTAAAATATCTCCCACCGTTAACAGATATCTTTTAGTTTCTTCCTCTGATAGCTGCACTCTTTTGTACTCATAATCCTTTAAAATCACGCCTTCATAGAAACCATCTATTCTTATAATTGGCACACCCCAACCATATTGTGTTGAAGGTTTGTATAATCCATTCTGCGGTGTTTCAGAAAAAAGCTCTCCAAACTTTTTCATGTTCCATCCCTTCGGCAACTCACCTTCCTTTACATCCTCATTGGTAAGCTTACCTTCAAAAGCCGATTTTAATACAGCTTGGCGGTAAACTTTTAATTGCTGTTGTGCAGTTTTTAATTCTTCTATGCCTTTGTCTAATTCGCTGAAGAGTTCTTCTATTTTGGAAACGATTTGTTGTTGAACTGTTATTGGGGGCAAAACAAAATCAAGGCTTTTCAACTTGCCTTGATTGATGGAAGATTGATTAACTGATTTCTGTGCAATGCTTATAAACTCACCTTTCTTTCGTTTGTATTTAAATTGATAATTAATGAAATCAGCTGAAACATTTTCTTTGAACCTAATAAGCAAAAGGTTTATACCATGTATTAAAGTAGGCGTTTGATTTTTGAATATAGCTGTCTTACCAAGATGTATATCGCTATTTATATGACTAAACAAAACATCGTTTCTCTTTAAGGAATACTTTTCGATAAACGCAGGTTCGCTTTCTTGAATGTATTTTACTCTGTCAAGGTCAATCTGCTCATTCCAAATTGTTTCAATTCTTGAAATAGGATAACCAATCTTTTCTTCACTTTGTTTTGCGTTGGCTCCATTAGAAATTTTTTCAGTGATTTCACCAAGTTTTACAACGCTCCAATCTTTAAATGTTCCATTCATATTTTGCTCTTCCTTTACAAGAGTGCGACGCAACGGATGTTTCATAGTAGCAATGTATTTCGGTTCATCGCACTCTATTTTTAAACCTTGCCTATGCCTTTTCTTAAGCCTTTTGAAAACGTTTTCATTTTCAAAAACATCGTTCTATATTTGCATATAGGTCTGCCCTGCATGAATGTCGACTCCAGGTCGTTTCCCACCTTAAAGGTGGGATTAGTGTAATGGCGGGCTTATTTTATTTTTAGCACTTAACGAATTCTTTGAGTTATAGTAATTTCTCCAGTCTTTGTAGTTTGTAGTATCGTACAAATCTACTATAAGAGATACCTGCTCTTTCAGGTAATCATAAAAACGGGTTTCTCCTTTTTCAAATACTCTCTGCACAGCCCAGCAAAAATAATCCGCCACATTCAACAAGGGTTCCTGGGTTGGATAAACGACATTGAAAGCGACATTGGTGATAATATCATGCCTTGTCACCTTCGAAGCAGTAATTTCAGCATTCTTCTTATTTATATTTTCAGCTACTCTTTCTTTCGCTTTTTCCATTGCTAATAATAAATTATTATTCTTTGTGCTTCTGCCTCTTTCAGCAATGTTAAGTATAAGCTTCACTTCTCCCTCCATTTTGTTTTTCAACAAATGCGATAACAGGTCAGCATAGAAATACTCTTCTTTGCCTTTGTGTAAAGTCTCATAGCGCTCTATCGTCTTTCGACCAACGACTGCTTCGAAAGAGCACTTAGTTGATTTGATAAAATCAAAAAACGTTTTGCGAACTTCGGGCAAATCATCGGTTGCGTGAAAATAGTACCCTGCTCCCTGTTTCCTTTTAAGTATTGATGGAACCTGGTAGTAAGGATCGTTTGCTACCTGATTTTGCAACTGAACTATTTTTTTTCTCACTGGTTCAAGCGGCTCTTTAAATTTTACCATTCCAAGAATAAAACAACCGGAAACACCTTCTGATCCAATAATCGTTTTCTTTCCTTTGCCATAAAAGGCTGTATCACCCGCCTCATCAAGAAAGCGGTGATTGGTTTTAATATTTGATTTAGCTACTACCATTTTTACGCGACAAGTTCAGTATTCAACTCATCCAATATTATTTCATAATCTTCTTTAAACAACTGGTAAAACTTACCTAAGCCACCAGCTTTGTTAAAAGGGTCGAGTTCGAAATCGTCTTTGTCAACATGAAAGGAGTTGGCAATGTAATCCTTTATCATCCGCAGCCATTGTACCTGTTCTTCGGTGTACTTGAGCGTGCCTGCCTGTTTCTTAAATATCCAGTCCTGGAAATTCTTGTCTACCGTTTTATCGAAACCGGTAAGGGTGGTATCGGCTCCGCTTACCTTGCGTACCAGGCTCACCAATGCGATTAATTCATTCTTTGGCTGACCCGTAACTTTTTCGAGTTGCTCATAAGCACGCCATACATGCAACGGCGCAAGCAAAGGCTTATCGAGCTTTAGCTTTTCTACAAGGTCTTTTATCATGGTGTACGTTACCTCGCGGCGGCGATAAGGTTGCTCGTAGAATATTTGCAGCACGGTTATCTCTGTTTTGTGCTGTTGCATCCAAGCGGTAAAATCGTGTATGGTGTTTTCTGCCGCAGCCTTATTGTCTTTCACCCAACCCATGTTGAGTATTTCATCGGGGTTGATGTGATCTATAAACTGGTCGTACTTTTTACGAACATCAATAATGTAGTTGCGCAGTTCGTAGTCGTTGAAGAGTGCGGTGGCGTCTTCAATTAGTTTAGAGTGATGAGTTATGAGTTCAGAGTGAATGTGTGCGGGTGAGGCATCGGGGTTTTCACTCATAACTCTTAATTCTAAACTCTCAACCGTATCCGGGTCGTATGCATTCAGCAGTTGCTTTACAACCTGGTTGATTGTTTTGCCTCCTGCTTTTTCTGCGAAGCCTGCTTTCTCTTTTTCATTTATCTGCTTGTCTAACCTGATGAGCCTGTTGGCTAAGGTGGTTAGCATGTCTTCGTCTTTATTGCCCATGTGTATGCCTTCGAGCAATTCTTTGATGCTTAAGCCGGGCTTACGTTCTAATGGTCGGCTGTCGGTCTTTTGGCTTTTCTCTACGCCGACTGCATCGATGATTACAAAATGGTCTTTGGTGAATTTGGCTGCCCGTGTTCCGGTAAGTTGTAGTTCTTCGAGGCTGCAGGTGCGTGTGCCCCTGCCTTTCATTTGCTCGTAATAACTCCGGCTTTTAACATCACGCATAAACAACAATACTTCGAGGGGTCGTATGTCTGTGCCGGTTGCAATCATGTCGACCGTTACCGCAATGCGGGGATAATACTCCCTGCGGAATTGTTGTAGTACAGTTTTGGGTTCTTCTTTTTCTGGTCCTTCGTTGCTGCGGTACGTTATCTTTTTACAGAACTTATTTTCTTCTGCAAATTCTTTACGAACTATTTGAATAATGTCGTCGGCATGGCTATCGCTCTTGGCGAAGATGAGCATTTTGGGGACTTCGAACACCTCACCCCCCGCCCTCTCCAAGGGACTTGGAGAGGGAGCAGCCACCGCACTGACCTCGCTTTGCGACGATGCAACATCGTTAGCAGTATTTCCAACAGGCAAGGGCTGTGCTGAATGCCTCCCCTCTCCAACTTGTTGGAGAGGGGTCGGGGGTGAGGTCCATCGATCAGGAAAGATGGTTGGCAGCGCATCCCGTACTGCTCTTATGATTAATCTTATTTGATTCGGGTTTACAACTTTATCATCGAGTTGCTTTGCGGAGTATTCAACATCTTCATCCAGCTTGTTCCAAAACTTTTTGCGGGTGAGTTTTTCCCGGATGTCTATGTATTCACCCAAGCTAATCTTCGATCCTTCTTTAGTGATCTTTGTTTCAATTTCAAATACATTGTAGGGAACCAGCACACCATCTTCAACGGCTTTCTGGTAACCGTAATCACTTACTAAGTTTTGTTCGAAGTAGCCGAACGTCCGGTTATCAGGTGTGGCTGTTAACCCAATCTGGAAGGCATCAAAATAATCAAGTACCTGTTTCCATAAATTGTAGATGCTTTGATGGCATTCATCAATTACAATAAAGTCAAAAAACTCCATCGGAACTTTTTGATTGTACACAACAGGCAAAGGTTCTTTAGGCTTCCACTTCTTCGACGCAGGGTCTTCCTCTTCGTCGCGTTCATCTAATTCTGTTCCTTTTAAAATGGAATACAATCGTTGAATGGTGCTGATGTAAACCTGGCTATCGTTGGGTATGAAAGAACTGTTTAATCTTGTAACACCATACAGTTCAGGAAACAACCGGTTATCATCCTGTGGTAGAAACTTTTTAAATTCCTGTTCTGCCTGTTCACCAAGATTTCTTGTATTTACTAAAAAAAGAATCCGCTTTGCTTTTGCAAACTTCAATAACCTGTAAATGCTTGTGATGGCAGTGAACGTTTTCCCCGAACCTGTTGCCATTTGTACCAATGCCTTTGGTCTGTTCTCCTTAAATGATCTCTCTAAATTATTGATGGCTGTAACCTGGCAATCACGCAAACCATCTGGTTGCAGTGCCGGTATATCAAATACTCTTTTGCGTAGTGTCGCATCTTCTCTTAACCACTTCTCAAATGTTTCAGGACGATGAAAACTGAACACAGGACGAGACCGTGGCTTGGGATCACGATAATCTGTAAACCGGGTTAACTCGCCGGTGCTCTCATACACAAAAGGCAAAGGGTTGTTGTTGATAATATATTTCAACTTTGAAGTTGCATAGTCTGCACTTTGATCCTCATGCATGGTAAGGCGAACGCCTTCTTCTTCACGCTTGGCTTCAATAACACCAACAGCAGTTTTATTAACGAAGAGAATGTAATCTGCAGGACCGGTATCAGTTGGGTATTCCCGAATGGCAACACCTAAACCGGCAGCAATATTTTTTTGTTTGAAAGATTGCACAAGCCAACCACTTGCAAGCAATAGCTGATCAATTTCATCGCGGGCAAGCTGTTCAGGATCCTGGTTTGCGTGGGACAATCACTAAAAATTTATTGGTAAATCTCTCCTTTGAACCTGATAATTCCAACCACCTGGAAAGATTACGATAAAATATGCATCAATAAAAAAGACACTTTAAGATATAAACTCATCCAGCTCTCTTCGGTCTTTTTTAGTGGGTCTGCCCTCGCCACGCTTGCGATAAGCGCTAGTTTCAATGGAATGGACTCTTATTCTATCCAATTCTTCTTCAGGGGTAATGTCTTTGCAAAAGTCCGCTACGGATTTAGCTGGCTGCCTGTTTTCCGTTAACTGAAGCACTTCGAACTGCATCGTAAATGCTCCCTTACGAATAGTAATCATGTCTGCTGTGTCTTCGAGGAAGGGTTTGATGGAGAAATTCGATGGTAAAAAAAAGAAAATAATTAAACTATGGTTTTAAATGTATATGACAGTATCTTTGAGGTAATCCGGTTTTCCGGAGGTGGAAGGTACAAATGCCTTTGCCCCGCTTTGCGGGGTTTTTTTATGGTAATAATTTAAGTCCGTATCCATCCAATATGCTTTCTCTTTTGAAAAATTTATCTTCTATTACTTCAATTACTTTTTCATTAAAAGTTATTCGCTCATCGGTAAGGAGATTATAATGCTTAAGAGCAAATCTTCTTGACGGATATGCAAGCAGATCGGCGAGTTGCAGTCCGCTGATGTTTGCTGACTTGGGTTTAATCTTTAGTTCTCGTGAGGTTAGTGTCTCATCGATCTCCATCGGCTTTATATAAGACGTACCGTTGAGAAATATTCCGCGATACGATTCCTTTAATCGCATGTCTTCTTTGCCACCCCTTGATTCAAACATCATGTCTCCTACCACTTTTAATTCCTGCAGTCGTAGATGAAAACGCTCAAATATAATTGCCATGCAATAATGATAAGGATCATATCGCCATGTGGTATAGCGAGCAGCATGTTCTTTTTTATCAATCAATATGGTGATGATTTTATATTGCCACCTTTTTAAGCAACCCAGGTATTCTATATTAAACTGTGCTTCCAATTTCGGATCTCTTAAAGGATGAAAGGGAAATTTCTTATTCAATAGTTCCTTTCGATGAAAGATAACAGGGTCATCAGGATGTGATTCGAAATACTTTGTTTTTAACGCTTCCATTTCAGGAGTCAATACATCTTTAACGTAACTCAAATCAAGAATAACTCCCGTGAGACTAAGAAATCGATGATTGGGGTCATCCGAACTGCCCAAATCACTATTTCCAACCTCATCAATGTAAATCCTCAACTTCATATTAATAAAACGATATAAGTATTGTAAGTTAATTCAGTTCTCATCATACTTTTCCATTTTCAAGAGGTGAATTCCCCGCGTTATTTCAGACCTATTCATCCCAATAAAGAAGCTATGAAATAAACTCATCCAGCTCTCTTCGGTCTTTTTTAGTGGGTCTGCCCTCGCCACGCTTGCGATAAGCGCTAGTTTCAATGGAATGGACTCTTATTCTATCCAATTCTTCTTCAGGTGTAATGTCTTTGCAAAAGTCCGCTACGGATTTAGCTGGCTGCCTGTTTTCCGTTAACTGAAGCACTTCGAACTGCATCGTAAATGCACCATTGCGAATACTAATCATGTCGCCCACCTTTATATTCCTGGAAGCCTTTACTTGCTGGTCAGCTATCTTTACTTTTCCCTTGTCGCAGGTTTCGGCGGCAATAAAGCGGCTTTTAAAGAGGCGCATAGCCCACAGCCATTTATCGATCCTTACTTTTTCGGGAGTATTGTTCATTCGTTCTTTCTTCAGAAGCAATACCGGCCTTCTGAAACCAGCCTTGCAGCAATTTTCCTTCGGGCATTTTTGCAATTAAAAGGCTCCTGTTTGGTGAAGCGCTTCAATCCCATTAACAGCATGCGCAGCTCATCGCCTTCGGCAAAAGATTCAATGGCGTTTCGTCCTGCAGCTTCTATACGCAGCATGGAATCGTGAAGCCACACGCGCAATATATCTTCATACAGTGCCACCTTTTCTGTACCCCAGAGTTCACTTAATTTTTCGACACGAAGCAAGGCAGATTCAAACAGGTAAATTTCTATCTGCATGTCGGCGGCGTTCATGATTATTTCCTGCTCTTCGCTCAGTGCTGTCCCGAGCTTCTGCACTGCGGCGCCTGCCGTCATCAGGAACGCTTTTTTCATATTTGCCAGGAGCTTCTTTTCATATCCATATATTTTTTCTTCCCTATCGGCAAACTTAGGGATGCTCATCAGCTCTTTCTGTACTGCCATGGCAGGAGCCATCAGGTCAAGCTTTCCCTTCATCACCCGCTTCAATAACATGTCAATAGAGAGCAGGCGGTTGATCTCATTGGTGCCTTCGAAGATTCGGTTAATGCGTGCATCGCGGTAGGCGCGCGCAGGGGCATATTCTTCGGAAAAACCGATGCCTCCGTAGATCTGCACCGTCTCATCCACCACGTAGTCCACCATCTCCGAGCCTGAGACTTTCAGGATGGCGCACTCGATGGCATATTCTTCCGCCGCACCCATCAGTGCTTCATGGTATTGTTTACCGCCTTCCAGCAACTCTGTCTTTAAATTTTCAATATCAGCAGCAAGGCGGTATAAGGCCGATTCATTAACGAAGATGCGGACAGCCTGCTCTGCGAGCTTGTACTGGATCGCACCAAAAGAGGCGATCGGCTTCCTGAACTGCTCCCGCTGAATGGCATACTGTACTGAGAGATCGCTCAATCTTTTTGAACCGCCTACGGCAGCGGCAGCAAGGCGGTGCCTCCCGATGTTGAGGATATTGAAAGCGATCAGATGACCTTTACCGGCTTCGCCAAGCAGATTTTCCACGGAGATTTTTACCTCCTGGAAAAATATCTGTCGCGTAGAGGAGCCTTTGATGCCCATCTTTTTTTCTTCCTCGCCGCGGGAAACACCTGGCGCGGATGCCTCTACGATAAAAGCGCTGAACTGCTCTCCATCGATCTTTGCAAACACGATAAAAATATCTGCGAAACCTCCGTTCGTAATCCACATCTTCTGGCCATTGATGATCCACGATTGTTTGTCGTCGCTGAGGGTTGCAGTGGTCTTGGCTGCCAGCGCATCGGAGCCGGAGCCAGGCTCCGTTAAGCAGTAGGCTGCCTTTAATTCGCCGGTAGCAAGCCTGGGCAAATAGTTTCTCTTCTGGCTTTCGGTACCGAAATACAGAATGGGCAACGTGCCGATACCCGTGTGTGCGGACATGGAGACTGCCCAGGCGCCGGAGGAACCGAGCACTTCCGTGATAAATGTAGTGGTGACATAATCCTTGTTAGACCCGCCATACTCTTCGGGAATGGAGGCACCCAGCAAGCCCAGCTCACCTGCCTTATTCAGCAGCTCTACTGCAAGTCCGGGCTCCTGGTGCTCGAGGCGGTCAGCAACAGGCAGGATCTCCTGGTCCATAAAATCGCGCGCCATCTGAACGATCATCTTTTGCTCTTCATTGATTTCTTCGGGAATGAAAAGACCTGCTGTGGAAGTCTCTTTAATGAGAAATTCTCCGCCTTTGGTAACACTTTGGATGAGGTTTTCGGATGTCATGCATATGAGTTTTAATAATTAATATATGGGGTTAAGAATCCGTTTAAAGCACTAATCCAAATTACCACTTTTTTGATTTCCGTAACTGGTTGATGTGTTCAAAGTGGTGGTTGCAATGCCAGGCGTACATGGCAAGCATCTCCCGTAATTGAAAAGTTCTGTTATGTTCGGGATGAAAAAAGGTGCGGTCAAAATCTTCGGGCTTTAATGATCTTAAAAAAATAACCCAACGCTTGTGGAGGTTATCGATCAGCGACAGGGAGATGAGCGGGGAGAGTATCCTTGCATCTTTCAATTCTGACCACTTTTTTTCATCGTAAGGTTTTATCACCGGGTTATCTTCCGTGATGGCAAGCTTGCACCTTATATAGGCGTGTACATGGCTGTCGAAGATGTGATGGACGACCTGGCGGACTGTCCAGCCCTCATTACGGTAAGGTGTATCGAGCTGTTCTTTTCGTAATCCTCTTACTACTTTTTTTAGCTGGGCAGGAAATGCTTCGAGAGTATCGACGAATTTTTTTAGGTCTTCATCGGAATAGGTCTTTCCTGTTTGGAATGGGCCAATTGGATAGCGGAGTTTTTCGATTGGGTTTTTAGCAACGGCTTCAGTGGTCATTTTATATTTTTTTTAAGATGGTTTAATGATATGAAAAAGTTAAATGGATATTAATTTAAATTTTCTTTTGGCTTGATCCAAAGGAAACAAAAGATCAAGGCTTCTAAAAATAAAAGCGCTGCCCAATCCCGCCTGGGAAAAATGAAAGCTGTTTACCAAGTTTGTTATAATTTTTACTGTCAAAATTTTATTTACACATTTTTCCTTTTCCTCTGCTCAATTACTTAACTCGTGCTATATTTTTAGAATGCCGGTCTAAGAGTAGAATAGATTCTAATATTTCGACAAGGTAAAAGAGAATCAGAAAAAGATAAATAGTTATTAGTTGATCCTTTTTATTTTAAATTTTCTTTTGGCTTGATCCAGAAGAAACAAAAGATCAAAGTTCTCTAAAAATAAAAGCGCTGCCCAATTCCACCTGAGAAAAATGAAAGCTGTTTACCAAGTTTGTTATAAATTTTACTATCAAAATTTTATTTACACATTTTTCCTTTTCCTCTGCTCAATTACTTAGCTCGTGCTTTACTTTTAGAATTCCTCGCTAAGTGTTGAATAGATTCTAATAGCTGGTAAGATAAGCGAATAAGAAAAAATTAATTGTTATTGAGTTTTCTCATCATTTATTTTAAATTTTCTTTTGGCTTGATCCAAAAGAACAATCCCGAGTATTCGGGACAAGGCTTAATAAAACCGGAACCACTTCCCCAGGCTTTACTCGGAAAAATAAAAGCTGTGATTTAAATTTCATTGAAACAATTGCTTTAGAGCTTTGATTTTACATATTTTTCCTTCAGCTTCGCTCTTAGTCTTCGCTCATGTTTCTGTTTTTATAATGCCGGTTTTCCGCATTGATTGAAACTGTGTCGATTTGAAAGATGTTATCTCCTGGAACTATTTGAGCCGTGGTGCTCCCCTTTGGGGCAGGGGTAACGTAAGCAATGTTCAAATATTTTTTAATTTCTTTTGGCTTGATCCAAAAGAAACAAAAAATCAAGGCTTAATAAAACCAGAACCACTTCCCAGGCTCCACTCGGAAAAATAAAAGCTTTGATTGAAATTTATTGGAACCAAATAGTTTGCAGATTTGAGGTTATGTATTTTTCCTTTTCCTTCGCTCCTTGTCTTCGCTCATGTTTCTGTTTTTATAATGCCGGTTTTCCGCATTGATTGAAACTGTGTCGATTTGCAAGATGTTATCTCATGGAACTATTTGTGCCGTGGTGCTCCCCTTTAGGGGCGGGGGGTAAGCGTAAGCAATGTTCAAAGATTTTTTAATTTCTTTTGGCTTTGTAAGCTCCCCATAAAATAGGGCCAGTTAAAAATAGAAAATACAGTTTTAAATTTAACTGGTCATGAAAAGAGAAAAATTCACCGAAGAACAAATTATCAGGATA